>JABWAK010000233.1 GCA_013361065.1 Bacteroidota bacterium | reverse complement strand
CTCCCACATCCAGCGGCTGCCGCTGCCGTACTTCCAGAATACGCCGACCGGCGACCTGATGGCGCATGCCACCAACGATATCAGCGCCGTCCGGAACGTCGTCGGCCCCGGCATCATGTATCCGGCCGATACACTCATGACGCTCACCATGTCCTTGGCGCTGATGTTCGTCAAGGACTGGCAGCTCACCCTGCTGGCGCTCATCCCTATGCCGTTCGTATCGTATGCCGTCTATTATCTGGGGAAGGTGATCCACGAGAAGTTCAACGAGCGTCAGGAGCAGTATTCCATCCTCACCACCAAAGCGCAGGAGAACCTCTCGGGGGCTCGCGTGGTGAAGGCGTACGTGCGGGAGGAGTACGAGGTGGAACAGTTCCGCACCGCCAGCTGGGAGTACTTCAAGAAGAACCTCGTCCTGGCCAAGGCACAGTCGGTCATGTGGCCGCTCATGTTCATCCTGGTGGGACTCTCCATCATCATCACCATCTACATGGGCGGCCTCAAGGTGATCAACGGCGAGATGACCATCGGGACGCTCACCGCGTTCATGACCTACTTGTCGCTCCTCATCTGGCCGATGATCGCCTTCGGATGGGTGACTAACATGTGGCAGCAGGGCGCCGCATCCATGAAACGCCTTGCCAAGATCTTCGATACCGTTCCTTCCATCGGGGATTCGGAGCGGACCGATCATACCATCACCGATATCGAAGGGACTATCGAGTTTCGCAATGTCTCCTTCACGCATGAGACCGCCGCGACGCCGACCCTGCAGGGGATCGATCTGACCATCCCGCAGGGCTCCACACTCGCCATCGTCGGTTTCACCGGCTCCGGCAAGAGCTCACTCGTCAATCTCATCCCGCGGCTGTATGATGTGACCGAAGGGTCCGTGCTCATCGACGGGAAGGATATCCGTACCATCCCGATCGCCACGCTCCGCAAGCATATCGGCTATGTGCCGCAGGAGACCTTCCTCTTCTCGGACAGCATCGCGGAGAACATCCGCTACGGTGACGACGAAGCGGAACGTGAACGGATCCACGATGCGGCGGAAGTGTCACAGATCGCGAAGGATGTGGCCGATTTCCCGCAGCGTTTCGAGACCATGCTCGGCGAGCGGGGCATCACCCTTTCCGGAGGACAGAAACAGCGGACGAGCATCGCCCGGGCCATCCTCCGCCGTCCGAAGATCCTCATCCTGGACGATGCCCTCTCCGCGGTGGATACCTACACGGAGGAGTCGATCCTGCAGCGTCTCCGTTCGCTGATGAAAGGGAGGACCAGCATCATCATCGCGCATCGCATCTCCACCGTAAAGGACGCCGACCGCATCATTGTCCTGCACGAAGGGAAGATCGCCGAACAGGGAACGCACGATCAGTTGATCGCGATGAAGGGGATCTACGCCGGGCTGTATCAGAAGCAATTGCTCGAAAAAGAGCTGGAGAATCTATAAAAATTGTCCGATAGGTCGGCATTTATGCCGACAACTGTGTTTCCTCAATCGCGGTAGGTCTGCATTTATGCCGACAACTGTGTTTCCTCAATCGCGATAGGTCGGCATTTATGCCGACAACAAAGTATCAGTATGTAGCGGTAGGTCAGCCATTAAGCCGACAATACTATAACACAACATTTGATATTGGCACTTTAGCCGACACGAAAACTCCAGAATTTTCAGCTCGTTATTGTAACAGATTCATTTCTGTAGCCAATACGGTACGTCGGCAAGTGTTTCGAAAAATATATATTACAAACGTAATGGTAAAGCGGCGTCTATGCCGATTGTTTATGTATAGTAATTTCCGATAGCAGACTGTTTTTGCAGGAGACAGTGAATCGCGAAGTTCCAATAGCTGCTTACCATCTGCATACATATCGGTGGATCGGCCAACTAACTGATCTGAAACCGAAATAATGCATCCAAAACATGTTTCTATCCCTGCCAGCCGCTACTTTATTACATGTAGGTGTGCGGCTGACAGGAATCCATTTGCTGCCCCAAGGAATTGTGTGGAGTATCAGACGGTATTGGCAGAGAAGATGGAGCAACTCGATTTTTCAGTCATCGCATATGTGTTGATGCCGGATCATATACACCTGCTGATCGAGATCGGCAAATGTGATCCATTGCAGAAGATCATGCATCATGTGAATGGAGCTGCAGCGTTTCGGATCAACGGTATCGAAGGGAAGCGCGGTGTCAAAGTTTGGCAAGGTCGATACTACGACTCTCGGGTCCGCGCTATCTCTGATCTGATCAACCGGATCAACTATATTCATATGAACCCTGTTCGGAAGGGATTTTCATCGAAACCCAGCCAATATGCGTGTTCTTCTGCATCGTTGTATTGCGAAGTGTTCGGGTCGGATATGCTCGGTGGAGATGTTCTGCGTGGTGTGATTTTTGAAGATTATCTCAGCAAAGTTCGTAGTAGGATTCTTGTCGCCCTGAAGGGCGACCTTCCAAGCTAGAGCACCTTGAACACTCGGTTAAAATCTTACGCAGGATATACAATTCTTGCATCCAGCATCATCACCGCCAAACGCCGAAAACACTGATTTAACGATTCGAAAGATTGCGCTTACTTTTAACTTTTCACTTTTTACTTTCAAGAGTTCTTAGAATACTTCATGGCTCTTCAAGACGACGACATCCTCGGTAAGGCATACGACGCGCAGCTCATGCGGCGGCTGGTGTACTATCTCAAGCCGTACAAGTGGCAGGTTGCGGCCGCTATCCTGCTGTCGCTCGCCGTCTCCGGTCTGGAAGCGGTCCGCCCGTACTTCACCAAGATCGCGGTCGATGTGCATATCGCGAACAAGGACAGTCACGGACTCCTCGTAACGACAATCCTCTTCCTGCTGCTGCTCATCCTGCGCGGCGTGGTGCAGTACTACAATGCCTACATCACCCAGAAGATCGGTCAGCAGACCATCTTCGACCTGCGGATGGAGCTCTTCCGTCACCTGCAGAAGCTCTCCCTGAAGTTCTATGACAAGAATCCCATCGGTCGGCTCATCACCCGCGTGACGAACGATGTGGAGGTGCTGAACGAGATGTTCTCCTCCGGCATCGTGATGGTGTTCAGCGACGTGTTCATGATCATCGGCATCGTCTGGTTCATGTTCGCGATGAATGTGGAATTGACCCTCCTCTCCCTGAGCGTCCTGCCGTTCCTCATCTACGGCACCTTCCTCTTCCGCCGGAAGGCACGCGAGGCGTACCGCGAAGTGCGGCTCTACATCGCCCGCATCAACACCTTTATGCAGGAGCATATCACCGGCATGCTGGTGGACCAGATCTTCAACCGCGAAGCGAAGGCCTTCAGCGAGTTCGAGAAGCACAATGCGGGCCATCGCGAGGCGAACATCAAATCGATCTTCTATTATGCCGTTTTCTATCCGGCGGTGGACCTGATCGGCGCGGTCGCCGTGGGTCTCATCATCTGGTATGCGGGAGGGAATGTGCTGGACGGAACGGTCACCATCGGTACGGTAATGGCCTTCCTGCAGTTCAACGAGATGTTCTGGCGTCCCATCCGGGACCTGTCCGAGAAGTACAATATCATGCAGACCGCCATGGCCTCGTCCGAACGCATCTTCAAACTGCTGGATGACACGTCCTTCATCGACGAACCTGCGGCACCGGTGCCGTTCACGGCGGTGAAAGGGAAGATCGAGTTCCGCAACGTCTGGTTCGCCTACAATGATGAGGATTGGGTCCTGAAGGATGTCTCCTTCATCATCCAGCCGGGCGAGACGGCGGCGTTCGTCGGCCACACCGGTGCCGGCAAGACCACCATCATCAACCTCCTCTCCCGGTTCTACGAGATCCAGAAAGGGGAG
>JABWAK010000232.1 GCA_013361065.1 Bacteroidota bacterium | reverse complement strand
CCCCGGAAGCGGTGGCGGAGATGAGGTCGCGGTGATGGTCCGGACCATCCGGCGCATCATGGTCACATACTGTTCACCGTCCTGCAACACAGGATGGTCATTGGTCCCGCCGGCGATCCCGGTGCGGACCGCAATCAGGAAATTATGACAACGTTCTTCAGGATCCTTACATACGTCCGCCCATACTGGCGCACACTCGCCTTGTCGGTCACCTGCACGGTGATGTTCTCGTTCTTCAGCGGCGCTTCCATCTATCTGACCATCCCGCTGCTGGAGACGCTCTTCGACCAGTCCCCGACCGAGGTGGCGGCCACCATGACCCCGCCGAAGAACCAGCTGGTGCCGAACGAGATCGTCGGCGTGAAGCAGTATGTGGAGACGACCATCCGCAACTTCCTCTTCGCCGGGACGAAATCCGATGCCCTCTTCAAGATCTGCATGCTCATCTTCCTCGTCTTCATGATGAAGAACATCTTCGACTACTGCCAGTCGTACCTGATGGCGAAGGTGGAGCAGAGCCTGATGCGCGACCTGCGGAATGCGCTGTACGAACATCTGCACAACCTCTCGCTCAGTTATTTCACCAATGAACGGACCGGGAACCTGATCAGCCGGGTGACCAACGATGTGAACGTGGTGAACGGCGGTGTCTCGGCCAGTTTCGTCACGCTCATCAAGGAACCGCTCCTGATCATCGTCTTCCTGACCATGGCGTTCACGCTCAGCTGGAAACTGACGCTGCTCGCCTTCTTCGTCTTCCCGATGATCCTGCTCATCATCTCCGCCATCGGACTGCGGCTGCACAAGCAGAGCGGCATCATGCAGGAGAAGATGGCGGACATCACGAGCGTCCTGCAGGAGACCATCTCCAACGTGAAAGTGGTGAAGGCCTTCGCGATGGAGGAGTTCGAGAACCGGAAGTTCCGGAAGGAGACGCAGAGCTACTTCCGCACCATCCTGAAGATGACCCGCATCCGGAACCTCTCCTCGCCCTCCACCGAACTGCTCTCCATCCTTGCCGGCGCCGTCATCATCTGGTACGGCGGACAGCAGGTGCTCATCTCCGGCGAAATGAAGGCGGCGGAGTTCCTGGGATTCCTCTTCGCCATTTTCCAGATCATGCCGCCGGTGAAGGACCTGGCGAGCGTCAACAACCGACTGCAGGAGTTCTCCGCCGCCGGCAAACGGATCTTCGAGATCCTGGACACGAAGCCGGCCATCCAGAACCAGCCGGGCGCGGTCCCGGTGGACGAGATCCGCGAATCGGTCGAGTACAGGAACGTGTCGTTCGGCTATGCCGCGGAGAGCGGGGAGAAGCGGATGGTGCTCTCCAATGTGAATGTGCGGGTGCGGAAAGGGGAGCTGATCGCCCTGGTCGGTCCGAGCGGGAGCGGCAAGACCACGTTCGTTGACCTGCTGCCGCGGTTCTATGATCCGCTGAGCGGCGGTATCTTCATCGACGGGGTGGACCTACGCGCCATCGATGTGAAGTCGCTGCGCGAGAAGATCGGCATCGTCACGCAGGAGACCATCCTGTTCAATGACACGGTGCGGAACAACATCGCGTACGGACTCGATGATTGTCCCATGGAACGGATCCGTGATGCGGCGAAAGCGGCCAATGCGCTCGCGTTCATCGAGGAGATGCCGCACGGTTTCGAATCGATGATCGGGGACCGCGGCGTGAAACTCTCCGGCGGACAGCGGCAGCGGCTCTCCATCGCCCGGGCGCTGCTGAAGAATCCTCCCATCATGATCTTCGATGAAGCGACCTCCGCGCTCGATTCCGAGAGCGAGATCCTCGTCCAGGAAGCGATGGAACGGCTCATGCAGAACCGCACATCGTTCGTCATCGCGCACCGTCTCTCCACCATCCGCAATGCGGACAGGATCGTGGTGCTGGAGAACGGCGTGGTGGTGCAGGAGGGACGCCATGTGGAACTGATGAAACAGAAGAACGGTCTCTATAAGAAACTTCACGATATGCAGTTCGCCCATCAATGATGCGCTCCAGTACCATCATATCGGCCCTGTACTGGGTGATCACGCTGCAGGTCTGCGTCATCTCCGTCTCCATCGCCGCTTCGTCCCTGCTGCTCGGTGTGACGGTGCTGTCGCTGCTCGCGCTCCTCTTCGTTGACCGCCGGCCGCTGCTGGTGCCGACCGGGATCGATACGGCGGTGGCCGCGTATATCGTCATCGAATTCCTCACGGCATTGACCTCCGATCATACCGGCGATGCATTGAAGAATTCCAAACGGCTGCTGCTCATCGCCATCGTCTATGCGACCGCTGTTTCGTTCACGTCTGCGGGAACGATCCGGAGTGCACTCTATCTCTTTGCCGGCGCTGTTGCACTGCTCTCCGCTGCCGAGATCGTCCTGTATTACACGAATTCCAGCGAACGGCTCTTCGTCTTCCAGCATTATATGACGACCGGCGGACTGAAGATGATCGTGGCGCTGCTGCTGCTGCCGTTCATCCTCGATCCGGGAACGGAGAAGCGGGACCGAATCGCGGCCGCTGCGGCGTTCGTCCCGGTGCTCGCGGCGCTGGTGCTGACCAATACCCGGAGCGCATGGCTTGGCTTCCTTGCCGGCATCGTGGTGATGAGTGTGCTGCGCTACCGCAAACTTGCCATTGCAGCCGCTCTCGCTGTGGTGCTCTTCTTCCAGTTCGCGCCGGAGCGCCAGGTCTCCCGCGCGCTGAGTATCGTCGATCTGAACCATCCTTCCAACAGTGCACGCATCGCCATGTGGACCACCGGTCTGCGGATGTGGCAGGACCGTCCGCTGCTCGGGTTCGGGGATATCGACCTGTATGACACCTATCTGACGTACCGGACACCGACCGGTGATGAACCGGCGGGTCATCTGCACAATACGTACGTCCATCTGCTCGTCACGACCGGACTCATCGGACTGTCGGTGGTGCTCTTCCTGTTCTACCGCATCCTGCGGATGGAATACCGGATCAGCAGGGAGGAGCGTGGGACGCCGTTCACACGGACCATCGCGCTCGGTGCACTGGCGGTCTTCATCGGCTTCATGGTGAACGGGTTCTTCGAATGGAATTTCGGCGACCATGAGATCATGGTCTTCATCTGGTTCACCGTCGGTCTTGCCGTCAGCGCCGGACGGACGGCGGAGCAGGGGGCAGCATGAGCCGGCTCTCCGTCATTATCATCACGAAGAATGAGTCATCGAATATCGAGGAGTGCCTCCGGTCTGTCTCTTTCAGCGATGATATCGTGGTGGTGGATGCCGAGAGTACCGATGATACGGTCCTCAAAGCGCGGAATCTCGGCGCCACGGTCATCGTCCGTCCGTGGCAGGGTTATGCGGCGGCGAAACAGTTCGCACTGGAGCAGACGAAGCATGACTGGGTGCTCTGGCTGGATGCCGATGAACGGGTGATGCCGGCACTGGCACGGGAGATCC
Organism: Bacteroidota bacterium; assembly: GCA_013361065.1. GTDB lineage: Bacteria > Bacteroidota > Ignavibacteria > UBA10030 > UBA8401 > UBA8401. The sequence goes on along the minus strand of JABWAK010000232.1, from coordinate 453 downwards.
CGGAGGTGATCGGAGCCTCTCCGGTCCATGCAGCGTTCACCGTGGCGCGGCGCGCGTATTTTCTGGGACGATGGATCCGGCATTCCGGCTGGTATCCCGGCAGGGTGGCGAGGCTGTTCCGGAAACAGCACGCGCGCTTCAACGATGCGGCCGTGCATGAAGGACTGGAGATCGTCGGAACGGTCGGCGAACTGAAGAACGACCTGCTCCATTACACCGATCCGAATCTCTATCACTATCTCTCCAAATTCAACCGGTACACGACGCTGGCCACGGAGGGATTGGAGAAGAAAGGGAAGCGGTTCTCCACGGCGGACCTGCTGGTCCGGCCCTGGTGGCTCTTCCTGAAGATGTACATCCTCCGGCGCGGATTCCTGGACGGTATCCAGGGACTGTTGCTGGCGATCCTCTCCTCGGCGTACGTATTCACTAAATACGCCAAATTATGGGAGC
>JABWAK010000002.1 GCA_013361065.1 Bacteroidota bacterium | reverse complement strand
ATCAGACGACGGTCGGTTCGAACTACGCCTTTGATATTGTCGTGGATGCAAGAAAGATCAAGGGGATAACAGCAAATGGTCGGTTATACTCCGAATCAGGAGTGCTGATCGCAGAAACTCCTCTCTTTGACGACGGGAGTCACAAGGATGGCATTGCCGGGGACAGGATCTTCGGCGGCTCGGTGACCGTTGCCCCGCAGAGCGAAGCAATGTACCTGAATTCTGTCATTACCGATGAGTCTAACGCAATCTATGAATGGAATAAGCTGAGGTCCTTCATTACCACCGCACCGATTACAGTGGAAAGTCCGATCGTACTGTCTGACAATGCCAATAATGACGGGAAGGCCAATAAAGGCGAGACGGTGCGCTTCAGCATTCCTTTTGTCAATCCAAACCCGTTCACCCTTGCTTCATTGAAGGTAACAGTGTTAGTCAATGGTACTACCATGGCTGGCCAACTGACCATTCCATTGCTGCAACCCAACGGTCGATTCGATCCTGTGTATAACGCCGCCGATCCTTCATCGTATTGCACCGTTGTGATTCCCGGATCGTATCCCGGCACCACCGTACCGATCTCTCTTTTTATCACTGATTCAACCGCCAATGCATGGAAGCGTGAACTCGCGTTGACTGTGCACACGCCGGTAAACGATAGAGTCGGAATGAAACGGCGCGCAGGGAAATCATCCATCGTTCCGACCATTACGGTGATCGACAATAAAGCATATCTCGAACATTATTACATCGTGCAGGGGGTCGATTCGGTCGGCATCGGCGGCACACCCGGTTTCAGGATGAAGGATTCAACGACCGGCTCACAGATCCTGAATACTACTATTTTGAACACCGAAACGATCGCAGGGTTTGGAATTCCGGTGGTGAACGGACTGAAGCTGCATTGGAGCGGGGAGTATCACCCAAGTGTTTCTGTGAGATCGTTAGTGTATACCTCGGTCGATTCAACGCGTTTCCCAGGCTTCAAACGCGATTACATGGGCTATGTACCGATAAACACGTATATCCAAAGCAATCTACCGTTGACCGACTACAGAGATATTAAGATACGTTTCTCTCAACGAACGTCATTGGACGACAGGAATGGAAATGGCCGGTTCGACCCGGGAGAACTGTATACGTTCGACTCAACGAATACCCAGCGCTCACAACGTGCATATTTCTATCGCCGTGAAACCCTCGTCCCGCCAGTGTGGTCGTTCCGTGGGTTCATAAGCATTCCATTTGCGGTATATGCTATTGAATCCAATTCTCCCCGTCAACTGGATGTCGTGTTCATGGATAACGGGAAAATGAACCGATGGGATTTCTCTGACACCCTACCTCAAATAGAATCGTATATTATGGCATCAACGTATGATCCGACCGGTACTCGCTATGATTCCACCAAAGGGGGATTGAATCTTATTCCAGTGATCAACGGGAAACAGAAACACCCGATTTATTTGGTCAACCGAGTAAAAGCCGGCGAAGGGGATCCACTTGCCATCGAAGGCGATTGCGACATCCTGCTGACGCGTCCGTTGACCTCGCAGGACGAATTCATCATCGGGCCGGGAGATTTCGTGACGTCGGTTCCGTCAACGACCATTCCCGCGGAATATCGGCTGTATCAGAATTATCCCAATCCATTCAATCCGGTGACCACGATCCGGTATTCCACACAGAATGCCGCTCATGCGTCGGTGCGTGTGTACAACGTTCTGGGACAACTGGTTAAAGTGCTGGCGGACCGCCCGCACTCGGCAGGCGAACATGTTGTGGAGTGGGATGGCACCAATACGCAGCAGCGCTCGGTTCCATCCGGTGTTTATTTCTACCGTCTGGAGTCTGGGAGTTTCAGCGAAGTGAGGAAGATGCTGTTGTTGAAGTAGCGGATATGATCGGTTAAGGTAGAAACACAAGAAGGGGCGAAAGCCCCTTCTTGTGTGTTTAACGGTGAGCGTCACCCCTGGTTATGCAACCGCAAGTGGTGACGCTCACCGTCTGCTGATGATTTTAGTTTATACTGTGGTGCGCGGGATCGTGATGGTAAAGGTTGTTCCCTTCCCCGGCTCAGACACGACGGTCACGGTGCCGCGGTGATGGTCCACGGCTTTCTTCACCACGGTCAGTCCGAGTCCGGTGCCGTTCTTCTTCCCGTGCGTGACGAACGGTTCGAAGAGGTGTTCCCTGATCTCGGCCGGGATACCGGTGCCGGTATCCTCCACCGTGATGCGCAGATCGTTCCCGGTGTTCTCCAGCAGGACGCTGATCATGCCGCCGTCCGGCATTGCATCTTCCGCGTTGTTGATCAGGTTGTTCACCGCGCGGCGGATGCGCTCCTTGTCCAGCGTGAGCGGACCGGCCGACCGGTTGCTCACGGCAAAGCGGATGGATGATTCCTTGAAGTGCGGTTCATAATCCAGCAGCAGCGCTTCCGCCAGCTCCTCGCCGGTGCACTGCACCAGGTTCAGCTGGAAGCTCCCTTTGGAGAAGTCGAGCAGTTCCTGCATCATATCGTCCATGCGGCGGATGGCGCCGTGCAATTGTTCGAACTTCTTCGCGCGCTGCTCCGGGTCCATGGTCTCGTGCCGTTTCATGAAATCGGCGATCAGGGAGATGGAGGTCATCGGCGTCCGAAAATCGTGGACGATGGAACTGGCCATCTGTCCCACGGCGGAGAGACGCTCGTTCTTCAGCAACTCCTTCTGCACCCGCTGCAGATTCTCCTGCATCTGGTCGAACGCGGAAGCAAGCTTGCCGATCTCATCATTGTCGAATCCGTCCTTCGCTTTCTTCTCCGGTATCTTCCCGCTGCCGATGGCATCGGTGATGCCGATCAGCCGCTGCAGCGGATTTTCCACGAAGCGGCGGAAGACCACCACATTCAGCACCAGGGAAAGGACCAGGAAACCGAGGAAGACATAGAGGGAACGGAGCGCATTTGCCTCCAGATGTGAGGCGGTCTCGGCGAGCGGGACGGTCATCACGGCCGCGCCGAGGACGCTTCCCAGTTCCACATTATGGCATTGCTGACATTTCTTCTCCGCCACGAACGGGATGAGCGCCTGCATCTCCTCGCACTCCTGCAGGATCGCCGGCTTATCCTTCGCCAGGTCCGAAATGACCTTTGTTTCATGCAGTTTCTTCTTGCACGCCAGGAACCATTGCGGTTCCTTCGTGTGGAACACTTCCGGACCGAAACTCTTGTTCATGTCCCACACCTCCACCTCGCGGCGGATCAGACGTGTGCGCCGCTCATCATCCTCCAGGAACTCCTCATCGAAGTGCAGACTGTCCAGCCGGAAGAGGATGTGGATATCCCGGATGTCGCCGGAGGAACTGACCTTCTTCAGGTAGCTGTCATCCACACTCTCGTTGGTCACCATCATGTTCACCAGTGCTTCTTTGATGGTGTTGGCCTGGGCGGTGGAAGCGTTCTGCACCTGGAGCATCATCTGTTCCTGGGTGGCGCTGTAGTTGAAGTACGAAATGACCGCGACCGCTCCGAAGAAGAGCGGGAAGAAGATCAGCGACGTCTTCACCGGCAGCGATAGATTCTTGAGCATCTGTTCCCCCGTGTTGATGTTGTTGAAAGTGCGATACTTCGATTGAGCAGGTGAGCGTCACCCGGGAGCATAACCCGGTCAAACTATTGGTGACGCTCACCGTCCCGGCCATCCAAACTCAGTGGTGCTTGGTACTGTTCAGACGCTGTGGATCCTCAGCAACTCGTCGAAGCCGCAGAACATTGAAGCCTGTCTGATCATGAACCTTTTGAAGCAAAGGAATAAAACCCATCGCAGCGTAGAACGCCCGTCCCGACATGTTCTTCTCGAACACTTCAACCTCGAGGTCTCCATGCAGGTTCTGTGCGTGATGGATGAGTGCCCGTCCGATCCCGGAACGATGGGCTGTCGGGTCGATGAAGATGGCGCCGACTTCATTCCCAAGAAGCGAGATGAACCCGATGACCTTCCCGTCGGACAACCAAACCCACGTTTCTGCATTGGGCAGATATACATTGGGGATATTGTATCGCTCAACAGTGAGGAAATCCTGACTGAGGAATGGGTGCGCAACAGCGGACGCACGGGACCACACATTCACAATCTCATCACAGTCAGCAGGCTGATACTTTCGAATCATGATATCTCCGAAGTCAATGAAAGAATTAGCAAAACGTCCTTTGAAAAATGGTGAACGCCCCGGTGAGCGTTGGACGTGATCTTGTCTCCGTATGTGTCGGTCAGGATGGTATCCCTGTCGGACCGTGGAACAAGTCGGCCTGATTATTGCGCGATCACTCCCAGGACCGTCCGGCTCTTCGCGCCGGTGACGGACGGAAGGTTGGACGGAACACCGCTCACCGTGTCGTTCGCCAGGAGCGCAAAGCAGAGCGCCTCTTTCGCGTCGGACGGGACGCCGAGTTCGTCGCTGTGCATGATGAGCGCCGGTGCAAAACAGCGGCGCAGTGAGTCCATCAGCGCATGGTTGTACGAACCGCCGCCGCTGACGATGAGTTCCTGCAGCGGAGCCTTCTTCAACGCAGGACGAAGATATCGATTGAATTGGTCCCACACCGTGAGCGCCGTCAGTTCGGTCACCGTTGCGATCACATCCTGTTTTCTTGCACCGCGCGCACGGTGCAGCACGCGGCGGACGAACATACTGCCGAACTCCTCGCGCCCGGTCGATTTGGGGAGCGGGCGGGTGAAGTACGGATGCTTCACCAGCTCCGTCAACAGCGCAGGGATGATCCGTCCGGAGGCAGCAACGCTGCCGTTCCTGTCGTACGGGCGGCGGTAGAAGTGCTGCATGAGTGCATCGATCACCATGTTGCCCGGACCGGTATCCAGTGCGAGAAGGTCCTTTTCTGCGGCATTCTTCTTCAACAGGGTGATGTTCGCAATGCCGCCGATATTCAGCAGTGCTCGATGATGTTTTTTGGAACGGAACGCCAGCAGATCGAAGTATGGTACGAGCGGCGCTCCCTGTCCGCCGAGCGCCATATCACCGGCGCGGAAATTCCCCACCGTGATGATGCCGGTCAGTTTTGCAATGACGGAAGGATCGGCCAGCTGCAGTGTGGAGCGGACCTTCTTTCCGAACATCGCCGCCGGCTGCGGCAGGTGATGCACCGTTTGTCCATGCGAGCCGATCAGGTCCACGGACGATGCCGGCGTACCGCTCTTCCGGAGCAGCGCCTTCACAGCGTCCGCAAAGAATTGCGCGGAGAGGACGTTGATGGTGGAAATGGTGTCGACGCTCCCGGCGCCGGGCAGCGAATTCTTCAGGACGAAATCGCGGTACCCGGCGGGGTAGGCATGACGATGGAATGCAAGCAGCCGGAAACGCGTGTCCAGTCCGGAGCCGCGCACTTTCACGAGCACTGCGTCGACCGAGTCGACCGATGTTCCGGACATGATGCCGATGACCGTCCGTTCTTTCTTTCTGATGATCCGTTCCAGGCGCGTCATGATCGTGAGAGCGTTCCTTGAATATCAGGGAAGATATAATAAAAACTGGTTATATTCTTACAAGAATCAATTCCAATATTGCATATCCTAGAAAACAATTGTCATTCCTGCCCCGCAGGGGTCCCTTAGGGACATGTTTTTAGCGGAATCCAGTATACTGGATCCCCGATAGGAGCAATCGGGGATGACACTCCACGTTTTGTTGAATAGATATTTAAAACGAAGAGATGAACCATCACCGTATCAGTCAATAGAACGAGGGACCATGCCGGTAAAAAAGAAACAACCATTGTTGCTCGGGGCACATATGTCCATTGCCGGCGGGATCCATACCGCAGTAGATCGTGCTGTTTCCATCCAATGCACCGCATTGCAGGTGTTCACCAAGAACACCAATCAATGGGTAGGCAAACCGAACTCAGAGCAGGAGATCGCACTCTATAAAGAGAAGATCGCTGCGGCAGGAATCGCGCCGGTGGTATCGCACGATTCGTATCTGATCAATCTCTGTGCGGTCGATCCGGAGAACCTGCGGAAGAGCCGCGCGGCGTTCATCGACGAACTGGAACGGTGCGAAGCGCTCGGCATCCCGCTGCTGAACTTCCATCCCGGCTCCCATCTAGGACGCGGGGAAGAGGAGGGGATCAAAGGGATCTGCGAGAGTCTGAACATCGCGCACGAGGCAACGAAAGGATTCGCGGTGAAGAGCGTGCTGGAAGCGACGGCGGGGCAGGGGACGAACATCGGACACCGGTTCGAACATCTCCGTGCCATCATCGACGGCGTGGAGCATCCGGAGCGGATGGCGGTCTGCATCGATACCTGTCACATCTTCGCTGCCGGATATGACATCGCCACCGAGAAAGGATACGAGGAAACGTTCATCCTGTTCGATGAGATCATCGGGCTGGACCGCCTTGCGGCGTTCCATGTGAATGATTCAAAGAAAGGACTCGGCTCGCGCGTGGACCGTCACGAGCATATCGGCAAAGGGGCGATCGGTCTCACCGGATTCCGTCTACTGATGAACGATGAACGGTTCGCTCATATCCCGAAGATCCTCGAAACGCCCAAGAGCGACGACCTGCACGAGGATGTGGAGAATATGGCGGTGCTGAAGGGGCTGATCGACTGAAGCTCCGTCAGCACCGGCCACCATCACTTCTCGGATCTCTTCTTGATCAACTCCAAGGTTTTCGCCATTGCCGAGTCGGACGGCACGATGACCGAAGGAGTGATGCCGCGGCCTTCGATCCGTCCCGAATGTTTCGCATAGTAATCGGCGACAGGCAGCGATAGCTGCAGTCCGTGGGGGATATCGTACATCTTCTGCGACAGCATCTGTCCCGACGTTCTCTCACCGATCACCACAGCACGGCCGGATGCGAGCAGTGCATCCGCTGCAAGTTCTGCGGCGCTGGCGGTCTTTCGACTGGTCAGGACGTAGACCGGTCCATCAAAGTGCGGCTTCAGCGGCGGAAAAACGATACGCAGAACCCCATTCGCATGAACATCATTCCAAAATGCACGAATCGACCATCCGTCCCATGCCCGCAGAGAGCGGACGGCGGCATCATCCGGCGGGGCGGTGTGCTGTTCGGTCCAGCGGCGCGAAAGAAAAACCCCAGCTTCCAGATCCTTTTGGAGAAGATGTCCCACCAACGGCCGTACGGCGAACGCACCGCCGCTATTCTTCCTCAGATCGATGATCAGAGCCCGCGCTTTTCTGTCCGTTACCGCCTTGAAGGCTTCCGTGATCTGATCGATCGTATTCCGGCCCATCATGGTCGACACATTCAGCACCGCCACATCATCCATCCATCTGAGCGATGCGCCATTGCCGGGCACACTCATTGTATCGAGATAGTGTGCTGTCATCTCAGCGGACATCCTTGCCCGGACAAGCCGCACGTGGGAGAAAGGTCCGCGGGCCCACAGGTCATTGAATCCTTTCACAAATGACTCCATATCCGAACTACTGAGCGACAACTCGAGAAGACCTTTCTCTATCGTCTGGTATTCCGTGCTCGGGACGATGGAAGCATCATACAGATTGTCCCGCATTGTTTGGTTAATGGACAATAATACCTCGTGGATGGAAGAGGAGCGAAGGGAAGAGGTATCCCGATCTTGTGCATGCATCAACACCGACGAACCGATGATCAGAACGACGAAATTATTGATGATGGAGCGAAGGATAATTTTGTTCATAGGTCCCCCAAATATGTAACGGTCATTGTTGTAAGATTCACAAGTACTTATAGTTATATGATCTATTTTTTTTCAGAAAGGCTGATGTTATTTGATCAGCTGTGCTTTCACCGTTATGGTCGCAGCGCCGACCGTCATGCGGATCAGGTACATACCGCTGGCCAGTTCGGAACCATCGAACAGAACGGAATGCTCACCGGCTGCCATCGGAGCATCGACCAGCCGTGCCACGCGTTCGCTGAGCATGGAAAAGATCTCCAACCGCACATGGGACCGGTATGGAACACTGAACGACACGGTAGTGGAAGGATTGAACGGATTCGGATAGTTCTGTTCCAAACGAAACGCCGGGACGATGGACTGCCGTTTTGGATTCCCGGTAACGGTGTGGAATCCGGTCAGCCGGCGAAGCGATCGGGAACTGTAATCGGAGACGTACATCGTATCGCCGGACGGTGTGATCGCAATACCGTTCGGCCGTGCGAATGATGCCTGCAGGAATGATCCGTCCACCGTCTCAAATCCGCCGTTCCCGGCCAGCACTGTGACCGGACCGCCGTTCAATGAGATGCGATAGATGCGGCATTGCTGGAATCCGGTGGCGAAGAGTGTATTCCGTGAAGAGGCCAGGAATCCCAACGTTCCCGGGATATCGGCGATCAGTTCAAGACTGTCCCCGCCGTGGTGTCGGAACACTTTCCCATCCGTGAAATTCGCAATGTACAACAGTCCGGCCGTATCGCGGGCGAGTCCGATCGGACCGTTCAGCGGACTGCTTGACAGGAGTGTGGTGACATTCTTCGCCGTATCGATGCGCGAGATCTTGTTCAGTGTGCTGTGTGCCACCAGCATGCTGCCATCCTGCTCGAAGAGGATGGTGCTCGGATCGGTGATGGTCACGGCCGTTGATACTGCACCGTCCGGTGCGACCCTGCTGATCGTTCCGCCGGCCGCATTCGGCACATACAGGTCGCCGTTGGGTGCGAACGCGATGCCGTTGGGATCAAAGAACCCCTTCGCAAACGTTGTCAGGGTTCCCTGCGGCGTGATCTTCACAACGGTCGAGCCGGGATACCGTGCCGCATAGATGTTCCCCCCGGCATCCAGCGCGAGTCCGTCATTGAAGAGCGAGTTGCCGATCACGGTGGTCACCGATTGTGCCGTGACCGCCGTGGTCATGATGAAAAGGATCGATGCGATGTGTTTCATACCGGGCATCATTTCACCTGCTCCTCATATTGGCGCCGGAAGGTCGTATAATCACCATAATCCCGGTGCCAGATCACTTTGCCGTCCTGGACCATCAGCACGATCACCAGCGGCGTGGTGATGGTGACCGGTTTTCCCGACCGGCTTCGGAAGGACCATCGGAGCGTCAGTTCCGAGACCAACGTGTTGCCGGATGCGAACTGACGGATGTGGTCCGGGGACATTCCGGTGATGGAACCGACCACCTTCTGCATCGCCGCCAGTACCGAATCCTTTCCTTCATGCTTCTGTGAACCGAAGATCATCCGTGCCGTCGGGTCCTCGAATGTGATCGCCTCATGCATCAGTGCCCCCATGGCATCGAAATCCATGGTGAAATAATGCCGGAGGTACTGTTCCGCAACGGTGCGTGTCCGTTCCGTGGTGTCGGCGAAGGCCGTGCTGCGCGGAGTCTGAGCGGACAGAACGAAGGAACAGAGGATCGTAAGAATAATGCAGCTCTTCATTTGATCAACTGCGCTTTCACCGTTGCGGTCGCTGTACCGACCGTCATACGGATCAGGTACATGCCGCTGGCGAGTTCGGAACCGTCGAACAGTGCGGAGTGTTCGCCGGCGGACATTGTGCCATCGATCAGCTGCGCGACACGTTCACCCAATATAGAATAGACATCCATGCGCACGTGAGACTGTTGCGGTACACTGAACGACACGGTGGTGGAGGGATTGAACGGATTCGGATAATTCTGTTCCAGACGGAAGGAGGCAGCGCTCTTTCGACCCCGGGGAACAGAGGTTACCGTATGGAATCCCGTCAGCTGCCGCAGTGCACGGGTACTGTAATCGGAGACATACATCGTATCGCCGGAAGGAGTGATGGCGATGCCGTTTGGATTGGCGAAGGAAGCGCTGAGGAACGGGCCGTCGACCGTTTCCAGTCCGCCGTTCCCGGCGATGGAGGTGGTCGGTCCGCCGTTCAGCGGGATGCGATAGATGCGACATTGCTGGTATCCGGTCACGAACAATGTGTTGCGTGAGATGGCCATGAACCCGAGCCATCCCGGGATATCAGCGATCTGCTGCAGACTGTCCGCGCGGTGATACCGGAACACTTTACCGTCCGTGAAGTTCGCGATGTACAGCGTCCCGGCGGTATCCCGGACAAGTCCGATCGGACCGTTCAACGGACTTCCGGACAGAAACGTGGTGACATTCTTGGCTGTGTCGACATGGGAGATCTTGTTCAGATTGTAATGGGTCACCAGCATGCTTCCGTCGGAATTGAACATGATGGTGGCGGGATCGGCGATCGTGAGGAATGTCGATTTCACCCCTGCCTGCGTCACCCGGGTGATCGTCCCACCGGTGGCGTTGGGGATGTAGAGATTCCCGTCCGGTCCGAATGTTAATCCGTTAGGGCTGGAGAGTCCGGTCGCGAACGCCGTTGCATTACCTTGCGGGGTGATCTTGGTGACGACAGTGTTGTAATAATAGGAAGCATAGATATTCCCCTGTGCATCCAGCGCAAGACCGTCATTGAAGGACGACCCCTGGATGAGTGTTGTGACATTCTGTGCGGAGAGGATCCCGCCGGTCATCACGATCAGTGCGGCAATGCGGAAGACGATGTTCATAAAGCTCCTGTATAGTGGTGGTGATTGGTGTGGTGAATGACTGCACCACGATACGGAGCTGTAACGGGGGAATCGTCCGACCTTATAAAGTCGGACTTCTTGGGTCAAAACGGTGTAGAAAATGGGCGAAAAATACAACTATTGCGGCAACGTGCGGAAGTATTCCCGCGGTGTGCGGTTGGTCAGTTTCTTGAAAGCGGCATTGAAGGTCGATTTGGAGTTGAATCCGGCTTCCAACGAAAGGGCGAACAGCGTCATCGTCCGGAGCCGTTCGGGGGTGGCGATCCGTTTGAATTCCTCCACGCGATAGGAATTGACAAATTCGAAGAAATTTTTTCCGGTTGCTTCGTTGATCACCCGTGAAAGAATATGCACTTGTAATCCGGAGATTTTCGCAAGGTCCGGAAGGGTGAGCTTAGGTTCAAGGAAGGGCCTATGGCTTTTCATGATTTCGTCGAGCTGACGAAGCAATGCATCGGCATTCTTCAGCGGCTGCGGTGTTTCGCTCGCATCTTCAGCCCCCTCCAAGCCGGTGAGAGCTTCCGGATTCCGCATCGTATAATATCCCAACGCAATGATCAGTGCCGACAAACTGATCCATACCATTTGATATCCCAAAAAACCATGAAAACCCTCCGGGTCAATGAACCGGAGCAAGAAGCTTATCGTCCAAAAAAACAATCCAATGGCAGTAATACCGAGCAGAACTATATAGAATTGCATCTGCGGTACAGCCGAGCTGACCCGCACACTCTCCTTCCGATAATTGCGGATCAAACCGGCATTGACCCACACGTAGAAGAAGTTCTGGACAATGGCGACACCTTCCAAGAAATAAAAGATATACTCAAGCCTTCCGCTGTACACTATGAATTGCGGTGTATCGAGTCCTAGGAATGGCAAAATGACCGCAGAAAACACCATTAAAGGAATGAAATGGACCCATAGTGCCACCTGAACCGTTGGCCGAATTTGGAAGAGACGCAGAAAATACAGATAGAGGAGGGGGCCGTAAAAAAAGATGACAAAATCACCGACGAAGAGAAGTTTTGCAAAGAACAGCGATTCGGAAGTAACGGTATACGCGTACCGCCCCAGCAGGGTGATGGCAATGAAGAGGATGTACAATGCAACGATCCTATTCGCTTGCTTGTTGCCTCGTTTCATGCTGCTGATGGAGAACGACAGGAGGAAGCCCTGCAGTGCTCCCAGCAGAACGATGATGGATACGATGTTCACAGGATATCACCAATGGTCGGGTTCATCATGACGAAAGTAGAGAAGAATCCGAACAGTTCCAAATGGCCGGCATTGATGATCGTCAAGGAAACGGAACAGTCGTCACACCATTGCTCTTCAATCGGATGCAGGACCATGGAACCGCATCACCGCTGTTCTCACCACAACTCCCCAAGACCGTGCATCGCATCGATCATGTGCGTTGATCTATTTTGCCAACAAAAGTTTTCGGGAAGCGGTGAACGGTCCCGAATGCATCACGCAAATATAGACACCGCTGGGAAGATCCTTTCCTACAAATTCGACAGAATAGGATCCCGGCGTCACTATTTGGTCGAACAGCGTCATTAAATCCCTTCCCAGAACATCATACAATCGAAGCGTGGTCCGTCCGGTTGTTTTCACGTGGAAAGGGATGACCGTGGAGGGATTGAATGGGTTTGGGAAGTTCTGGGACAAGCCGAATTCTACCGGACGGTCATTCCTGCTGCCGGGAATACCAACGGAGTAGGATGCAGTACCATGAACAGGAACTTCAATGGTGAACGCAGCATGTTCTCCGCTGATCACCAGCGTGTCCTCGTACATCATCAGTGAATCAGGCGAGAACCCAACGGAAATGGTGAGGGTATCTCCTTTCACCAATACCGGCGGAATGGACGGGGCAGTGGTGAAGAATCGTTTGCGGATGAAATATATCGAATCAACAGAGATCTTTCTGATGTACGGAAGGTAGATCTTCAGGTCGCTGAATACGGTGGCAGCAGGCGTGACAGTCCCAAAATCGATGCTGGAAGGTATTGTTCTTACAGCCGGGAGGGCAAGAACCAGACGGCGCTCGCCGCCGATATTGTGGACCGTATCAAATCCATCATCAGCAAGGACATGCCAGTAGAAAAGACTGTCCGCATATGATGCAACGGGAAGCAGCACGAATTTACCGACCGTTAAAGAGGTGGACAGGATATTGGGGATCAGAGTGTCGAAAACTGGCGGCGCAGAGTCAGCAGGGGCAGAAAAAATTCGCAAATGGTACCGCATAATATCATACAGTCGATTCATCGGCTTTCTCCATGTAAACTGCAGATTGGGAACATTGGATCGGGCACTGTCAAACGGCTGAAAGAGTGGGAACGGGAGAATCGGCGGCGGTATGGGACGGATGAATGTTCGAGGACCTCCGATATTCATGGTCGAATCGATACCATCGTGTGCTATAACGGACCAGGCAAACATCGTGTCGTTGACCGAAACAGGCTTGATGGTAAGTGATGCCGATGTTGTCAGGGTCGGCGGAAACGTTGTGTCCAACCCCGCTTGGGCGAGCATGCTTTTCACCCGAAGCGAATACCGGATAGTATCCCGCGAAATATCGGCGGATGCCTCCCAGGTGAATGCAACAATATTCGGCGTAACGATGGTGTTCTCCAACGGCCCGGAGAGGGAGAATGACCGGGGAGGTAAATTACGGATGGAGAATGTTGTGGAATAGGCGGATTGTTTATTCAACCAAAAGTCATCGGCGGTCATGCGTATGAGGCAACTGTCGGAGAACAATACCGGGGGTGTGAATGTATACGATGTCTCGCGCGATGCAACGGTATCAATGACCTTCCATGTCGCACCCAGATCCGTGGAGAACGCGATCTCGGTGTGAAACATCGTATCGCTCCCGCTTATCTTCCAGTTCACGGTAACGGGAGTGCCCGCTTCGATTGTATCGCGGAGGAGTTTCGGGAAGGAAGCAAAGACGGGAGGTATGGTATCGACGGAAGAGAAGGAATGATACATGTTCCCGCCCGACTTCCAAACAATGTTGAGCAATGATCCTTTTGTCACTGCAATATCGGCAGCTTCTCCCGTTCCGACGGTGAACAATCGGGGACGAGACCATCGTCCATCCTTTTGGATTGCCATCATGATCGACTCTCCGGTAGACCACTGAGCCAGCGGAGTATTTCCGATCATGACGATCTTATGATTCCCGTGCCCGGTTGAACTTGGCGCATTACTCTGCGGCAATACAGTCTCACCGCTCCAGGATGTCCCGTTGTATTGCCGATAGCCGATGCGGCTTTTGATCTCATTATGATAGATGACCTGCAGCATTCCTTCCGGACCGGCGATCCCCACCGGGAAACGACCGTAGCCAATCTCCGTCGGCGCGGTCCACTGACCGCTCGTCTTCAAGGAATGATAAAGTCGGGATTCCAGCCGGGCATCGAGCGATTGCCACAACACCGAAGGGGTATTGTTCGCGTCCTTAACAATAGAAATGGACCAGGCGCCCTTGTTCCCGGTGGACACTTTCGTTTGGTGAAGGATCGTATCTGCGGAGACAATGCCGGTATAGACATCACCGGGGACCGGGTCCATATAATTGTTGGTGCCGTTCATCCATGCGATGAGGAGCGTATCCTGGTTGTAGGCAACCGCCGGGAAAGCAGAATTGTGGTCACCGTCATACAGGTCGACAGGTGATTTCCACGAACCATTGTCGAACCGGGACAGGGAAATCACCTGATGGGGATAATCCCCCCGGCTGAAGACCATGCTCCGTTTACCGGTTGGCGAGAGCGCGAATGAACCAAAAAAGGAATTGGTGCCGCTAATTGGTTGGGGGACAGACCATGCTGCGGTGTCCCCTGTGGAGTAATAGATAGAACCACGAACAGTGTAGTTCTGGAAAATGGTGTGGAGTGTATCGTCTGCGTACAGTTTCAGATGATAATTTCCCGGGGACAGCCCTTCGGCGATTGTCCGCGGAGCACTCCAATGTTGTGCCCGGGCGAAATCAGTAGTGAGAACACATAAGAGAGAGAAGAATGCTGTCGCGAAAGAGGCAGAGTGTGAGCGAGGAATGTTCATTGTTATGTGCTGTTAAACAGAGTGGCAAAAGACAATGTCGTTCCGCAGAGTAACAACTAATTGGTTTGATATCAAGAATCATTCATGGTGAATATTCCGGAAGTATCATTTAAAGAGAACGAGTACCGTATTTACGTTATAGCAGATTGTAAACACGGTAATTATGTATATGAAATTGACCATCAAGACACTATATGAACGTCATGCCAGGCCCCGTCCGCCGGTGAGTAAGCCGTAGAACCGAGGGACGGTCCTCTTCAGCGCCCATCCTATCATAATGCACATCGCGATCACCGCCAGCGGCAGCAGGAAGAACGTTCCGAGCCGGTAGAACGGCAGGTGGTGCACATACCGGAACACGCCGTCGATGGCGAAGGCGACGAACGGTGCATGCAGTGCATAGATGATGAATGAGTAACCGGTCAGTGAAGCGAACCACCTTTTCTCCATCCATCGTTCAGCGAGGCTGCGTCCTGCAAACCATGCGAAGATCACGCCGGTCAGCACGGTCGTCTTGTGCAGGAGCAGCAGCAGCGGGTAGATCCAGTCCCCCGCACCCGGGATCCCGGTGAATGCCAGTACGGTTTTCACTGTTGCGGTCACAGCGAAGAGCGTTCCCCACCACCCCGGATGCATCAGCGGCGCCGGTCCGTCCAGATCGAACGACCGTTTCCGCATCCACACGCCGAGACTGAAGAAGAGCAGACCTTCCCCTTCCACGAACAGGATGTTGAACGAAGCGAACCAGAACAGCACGGCGGCCGGGAAGAAGATCTTCGGTGCCGTCGGATGGGTGACGCACCAGCGCAGTGCGGGATAGAGCAGGTTCAGCATCAGCAGGGAACGGAGGAACCAGAGCTGGTACGGTACCGGCATGAAGATCCAGCGTCCGAGCATCTCCTGCCAGGTGTAATCGCTCAGCAGGACGGTGTTCTCGCCGATCTGCAGCATCCGGGTCGTGCGGAGGATGTCCGTCCCGAGCACGGTCATCTCCATCACAGCAACGAGCGCGAAGCCTGCGGCGCTCCAGAGCAGGTACGGCACCAGCAGTGTGCGGAGACGTTTCTTCATCCGCGTTCCCTGCGGCACATGGTCGTGCATCGCAAACAGGTACCCGGAGATGAGGAAGAGCATCGGGATACGGAAGCGGAGGAGTCCGTTGGCAAGCCAGTACTCGATGAAGGCGGTGACGGTCATCGGCTCGTCCGGCATGGTGGAAGGATGGAGATAGCGGATATCCAGATTGTATCCGTGGACGAACACCAGCAGGACCATCGAGACGAAGGACCAGAAGCGGAATCGCCGGCTGTTGGATTCGGACAGCATGGAGGAGGCTCCCGTTGTTGATCATGGCATGAATGAACGGTCCATGATAGGGAAAAATGAACCGGGAGGTGTCATTCCGTTGTTCGGAATTGTCACGAATTGTCGGGGAACGGCGGGAACCGCAGCGAGCATTCCCGCTTTCCCCGGAACCTCAGGCAGGCAGCACGTTCTTCTTCCGCAGGATACCGGCGCTGATGAGCGCTACCACCAGGCCGAGCGGGAAGATCTCCACCAGCGTCATCCCGAAGCGGAAGAACGGGTTCTTGTACCATTCCGCCATCTTCTGCAGCTCCGCCCGCTTCTCGGCGATCTTCTCTTCCGTTGCTCCTTCGTGACGCATCTTCTTCACGTTCATCTCTTCGTACCGCGCCATGAAGGTCTCCCGCACGTTCGGGACCGTGTTATAATAGACCTCCCAGCCGCCGGCATAGAACAGCGCCGCGATCGCGGCGATGAGGATGCCTGTCTTCGCTCCGGCGCCGAAGGTCATCACGCCGTTCAGATGGTTGTCGCGGTAGGACTTCACCCCCATGAAGATCAGCGAGAGGACGATGATCATGGTGGTGTAGCCGAACAGCTCGCTGTTCTCGAAGGAGAGCATGTCGTTCTGCATCATCCAGAAGCTGAGCAGGAAGAGCAGGTCCATCAGGATGCCGGCGATGGAGCCGTAGACCAGGACGATCTTACGCATAGGTGATCCTTAGATTGGTGTGAGATTCGGTCATGTTCGTCCGCCGGTTCCGGCAGCGAATCTGCATCCAAGATACACTGCCGGGGCTACGGGATGCATCACCCGAAAGGATGAAATGGGCAATTTCATGCTTTTGGTGGAGTCCATCTTCTTCCCTTATATAGGTGGGCTCCAACTTCAGAGGAGTGGTTGACCGGGGAGGTCTATTCCAGCACTCCCAGCTCCTTTGCCCGCTTGATCGCCTCCGTCCTGCGCCGCGCACCGAGTTTGATGAACAGGCTGGAGGAATGCGATTTCACCGTGTGGGGGGAGAGGAAGAGTCTCTCCGCGATCTCGCGGTTGGAGAGTCCCTGCGCGATCAGTTCCAGCACCTCCAGCTCTCGCTTGCTGATGCCGAGCGATGCCAGTGCGGAGGCATCCGGGACAAAATCCGGGTCCCGGACGATGACGGTGCGGCGGGTCAGTTTCCATCCGACCCAGACGCCGAGACCGGTGAAGAGGAGGGCGATGAAACCGACGAAGAATTCGGCGGTCAGGTCACCGAAGACGAAATACCGGTACTCCACGATCTTCAGCAGCACGATAAGAGCGGCCATAGAGCCGCCGTATATCAGCACGGTCCGTTTCATCGGACGGAAGGGGAGAGTTGTTTCACCATCCAGATGTTGCAGGCGAAGTGACCGGAGTTGCCGAGCGCGGCGGGAAGGTAGGAGAAACCGTTGCGCAGGTACATGCTGACCGCCTTGTTGAGCTCAGGGAACGATTCCAGATACATCTGTGTGTAACCGAGTTCCTCCGCCGCAGCGATGCTCTTTTGCATGAGGGTGTTGCCGACCCCTTTGCCCCGGTACTCCGCGGCAACGTAGAACTTCACAAGTTCAACACAACCGTCGGGAAGTCCGTTGGTGGGATAGATGCCGCATCCGCCGATGATCACGCCGTCGTCCAGAGCGATCCAGTACACACTCTTCGGTGTGCGGAAGAGCTCATACAGTCGGTCGGTGGTCGGATCGGTATAGACCGTGCCCGGCATGTCGATGCGGTGCTCGCGGAAGATCTTCCGGATGACCTCGGCGATCTCGGCGTTGTCCTGCGGTTCGATATGGCGGTAGGTGATGGACATGGCAGACATTATTGTGAACAATGATCTGCGGCAGCGTTATCGCGGACGGACGCCGTACCGCTCCATCGCCTGGTCGATCTGTCCCTGTTCGGTGGTCGTTTCCGGGAAGAAGCGGTAGCTGGGTGCGATGACAGGCTGGGCAGCGGTGACCGTCACGGCGATCACCGCGCGGATGAGGTCCGCGAAGCGGCTGCCGAACTGTTCGGCGAAGAGCGCCTGAAGAGCAGCGAACTCTGCGTCACGCTGCTCTGTGATCCGCGCGGTGCCGGTGAACTTGTAGCCTTTCTGCACGAACAGATCGACCATGCTGACACAGACGTTCGGATTCTGCCGGATGTTCCTCACCGTGACCGGCGATGCGATGTGGGCGATCAGGAGCCGGTCATCGCCGTGACGGAAGAACATCTCTTTCGGCGAGACATTCGGCAGACCGTCAGCGTCCGCCGTGGCAAGCCAGCAGAGAACGCTCGCAGCGATCCATCCGTTCATATCGTCCGTGAATTGGAATGTCTTCGGTCCGGTCATTTGCGTTTCGGACGGAGCGGAACGCTCCGCCGGGAGAGTCTTGGTTTATGCCGTTCCGCTTTCCACGGATCGCGTTTCACTTTGCTGCGATAGGAGACCGAACTGAGCAGCTTCCCTTTCGGATCGTAGATCTTCCATGTGCCGCTCTTCTCATCCTTTGTGAACCGGCCGGCATCGAACAGTTTTCCGTTCAGATGGTACCGTTTCCACGGTCCATGTTTCACCCCTTTCAGGAACGTCCCGGTCTGCCACAATTTCCCGTTCTCGCGGTACCACTTCCATGTGCCGGACATGAGTCCGCCGGCGTACCGTCCCGTTGCGCGAAGCTGTCCGTTGCGGAGGAAGTACTTCCAGAGTCCGGTCCTCTTCCCGCCGGTCATCCGTCCGGTGACCGAAAGAGAGCCGTTGGAGAACAGTTCTTTGACCGTTCCGTTCATGATCTTTTTAGAGGCGCGTGTTTTCATATCGGGAAACATAAGGAAAAACCGTATGAAAATCCTGTTTCGGCGGCCGGGAAACCGCCGGAACCGCAGGGTTGCACTTTGGCCCAAAATGTCCGTTGTTTGACTGTACGTCATCCCGCCCGTTCCATACCTTAGGAGTGTCATGAAGATGAGAACAACAACACACCGTCCCGTCACCGTGTTCTTCCTGGTCCTGCCGTACACACATATCATGGATCTGGCGGGACCGGACCAGGTCTTTCTGGAAGCGGCCGGCTACGGAGCCGAGATCTCCGTCCGGTACTGCTCCACGACGCCGCGTCTCCATACCTCGGCGCATCTGCCGTTCGGACCGCTGAAGCATTACTCACGGATGACGCCATCGGCCGGAGATATCATCCTTGTCCCGGGAGCGGAGTTGTCCTATCTGCTCTCTTCAGAGTTCCGCCGGGACAAAGAGGTGCGTGCATGGCTGCGCCGTTCCCATGCGGACGGAGTGACCGTCGGAAGCATTTGCAGCGGCGCGTTCGTTCTTGGAGAGGCAGGGCTGCTCAACGGCCGGCGGTGCACCACGCACTGGAAGCGGACGCAGGAACTGCAGAAGCGTTACCCCGAAGCGCTGGTGCAGGAGAACATCCTCTACACGTTCCAGGAAGGGATCTATACCAGTGCCGGTATCGCGTCCGGCATCGATATGGCGCTCGCCATCGTGGAGCGGTTGGCCGGTCCGCATCTGGCACACACCGTGGCGCGCGAGATGGTCATCTACACGCGCCGCAACGGGGAGCAGCATCAGCAAAGCGAGGTGATGCTGTACCGGAATCATATCCACTCCGGCATCCATGCCGTGCAGGACAGGCTGACGGCGCATCTGGACGAACGCACGACCCTGTTTGACCTTGCCGAGACCGCCTGCATGAGTGCACGGAACCTGACGCGCATCTTCCGGAAAGAGACCGGGGTGAGCGTGAACGACTACATCACCATCCTCCGCCGGGAGAGGATCCGTCAGCTCCTGAAGAATCCCGACCTTACCCGCCGCCAGATCGCGCAGCAGGTGGGATTGAAAAGCGAACGGCAGGTGAACCGCCTGCTGTCCGGGACCGCTGTCTGAAACATACAGAACGAAAGGAAGGACCGATGTTACGATCACAGATCGCACCGATGCCGGAGTATTTCGACCGGTACATCCTGATGGCGGATGATACCGACCACCTGTCCGCTCTCACCGCCGGACTGCGCGAGCTGGAACAGCTGCCGGCGGAGACCTTCCGGGCCCTTGGCCGGAAGGTCTATGCCCTGGGGAAGTGGACCATCGCTCAGATCCTGCAGCATCTCATCGATACCGAACGGGTCTTCACATACCGTGCACTGGCCTTTGCCCGGTGCGAGTCCGGCACCGTGCTGCCGTTCGACGAAGACGCCTATGCCGCGCATTCCTTCGCGGACGAGCGCACCATCGAGGATCTGACGGAGGAACTGATCGTGCTCCGCCGCTCGACCATCGCACTCTTCCGTTCATTCAACGACGAATCGCTGCAGCGGACCGGTGCCGGATTCCGCGGTCCATACAGCGTTCTCTCCATCGCCTTCATCCTTGCCGGTCATCCGCGCTGGCATCTGCGGACCATCCGCGAGAAGTACCTGCCGCTGCTTGGATCGTGATCCGCTGCTAAGCATCCGCTCACACGATACTCAACGACCGGTCCGCCGACCATACTTGCTTCTGTTTCTACAGGAGTCCAGGCGCGTGGCGTCGGACCGGTCGCACAGGAGAACTATGCACTCACACATCACTATCACCGAAAGGAAATCATCATGAGAACCGCGATCCTGTTCCTGGCACTGTCGTTCGCCTCCTGCTCCTCCATGATCCAGCGTTCAGAGGAGACCACTGCCGCCCCGGCAAAGAAACGGACGATCGTTGCTTCGGCCACATCGTCCGAACATGATTTCGATTTCCTGGTAGGGAAGTGGAAGGTCCAGAACCGGATGCTGAAGTCCCGCCTTACCAACAGCAATGAGTGGATCGAGTTCGATTCCGAACTCCATATGAGTAAAGCGCTGCTTGGCCGGAGCAATGTGGAGCATTATTATTCCACCTGGAACGGGAAGCCGTTCGAAGGGATGGCGATCCGCTTGTATGACCGGCAGACGCGGCTCTGGTCCGTGTATTGGGTGGACAGTAACGGCGGCGGCATGGACGGCACGCCGGTCACCGGTTCGTTCGAGAATGGTGTGGGAAAGTTGTACGCGGACGACATGTTCGAGGGAAGGCCGATCGTGATCCTCTATCAGTGGGATGCGCGCGATCCCGAGCATCCTGTTTGGTCACAGGCGATCTCAACGGATGATGGGGCGACCTGGGAGTGGAATTGGTACATGAGGCTTTCGAAGCTTTACTAATGTAAAAAAACGTTGTCAAGGTTAACCTTGACAAGGGTCAGCGGGTGACCGTTCCGGTTGACATCAGAGGATCGATAGTCACTCCGGACCCTGTTTTTAGGAAGGTGTATTGCTCGAGGGCCGTTCCAAGGATTCCAGAATGGTGATGAGCGACAACGGTATGAGAATGATGAATAACGGCATCCATAACCGGGTTTCAATGATAACGCCGACCAGATAGTGCGCCACGATAAATAATGGAACAATGGCCATAGCGTTCTGCAGGAACACCGGCTTCCGACGGAATCCCACCAGCGACAGCACGATCAATGGCAGCAGTAACAGCGCTACATGGATGTTCCCCATGAGAGCGTTCATAGTGTGTTCAGGTGAGAGGAACGGAATATTCTTGACAAGCCCTGTGAATGTGAACCAGGCCCCTTGTGATGCCGGTATGATCAAGCGAATGACAACGTAGGCGGACAACACAACCACCATCGCGGCAATGGAGCGGATCGGCCTTTCTTTTCTGCGAATGTCATCGATAATGATCATGGGAAGGATCGCCAGGATTGTTTCACGATTCCATGTGGCAACGAAGAGGGTGATCAACAGCAAGGGCAATGATCTTTGATGAAGAGCATAGAATGCTGCGATGAAGAACACCATATTGAGAATATCCGCCGTTTCTGTGATTGATGGACCGGCGATCGAGGAGAGTGTGAACGAGATCAGAATATCGGCATACAATACTCCGAACAGCGCCGCGGAACGAGGAAAGAAAAGACAGAGGTATCTGTACAAACCCCATTGACAGAGTATGAGCAGGAAGAATTTGATGATTCCGTCGATGACAAGCACCGGAGCGAACGGCAACAGAGCGTGAAAAACCGAGATCCCGTACGGCACCAGAACGCGGTATGCATAGGGTCCTCCCAGTGATCCGGAAAGCGTACCTTCATAGAAAGCAAGACTCTGTTCGGTGATCGCCACCGCGGGAGCTCTTTTCTCAAGATGCACCGGTGACCGGTCGATGATCACAAGAAGGAATGATATCGACACGAACAGCAACAACAATACAGTGGATTGACGGGGTGTTGTGGAAAAAAGTGAGGTCACGATGATTCCATCCGGGTTGGTGACAATGATATTCATTATATTGAACAAGACATTAAGTATCAATAAAACCATCACATTCCGATGAAGCATTTTGCCGTATTACGTTTCAGTCTCTGTATTTTCATTTCCAGTATCATCACCGGATCTGCGCTGTCACAGGAGCTTCCGAGACGTCTCGCCGTTACCATGGACGATCTCCCGCTCAGCATTGCAGCGAGAGTGGACAATGCGGAGCTGGACCGGGTGACAACACTACTGCTGGAACAGATCAAGGATGCGCGGACGCCGGTAACAGCATTCGTGAATGAGAACAAGCTGGAGGTGAAGGGCCAGAGGGACTCGCAGCGGGTGGCGACAATGAAGCGCTGGCTTGATGCCGGCATCGCGCTCGGGAACCACACGTATGCACACAAGAGCCAGAACCGTGTGCCGGTACCGGAAGCGAAGGAGGATATTGTAAAAGGGATGAGAACCATCCATCAGCTGTATGCTGAACGGGGAGGGAGGCCGGAATGGTTCCGGCATCCGTATCTGCAGACGGGGCGGGACAGTCTGACGCGCGCAACGCTCACAGCATTCCTTGATTCGCTTGGCTACCGCATCGCTCCGGTCACCCTGGATAATGCGGACTGGCTCTTCGCCTCAGCGTATGACAAGGCCTTCGCAGCGAACGACTCCGCCGGCATGCGCGCCGTTGCGGCTGAGTATCTGCCGTACATGACGGCGAAAGCGCGCTACTATGAGTGGATGTCTGATACACTGTTCGGCCGTCAAATACCGCAGATCCTGCTGCTGCATGCCAACCGTCTGAACGGGGACCACTATGCTGCACTCTGCGCTGAATTCCGGAAGATGGGGTATGCATTCATCACGCTGGACGAGGCGATGAACGATCCTGTGTACCGTCAGTACGAATCGTTCTTCGGTGCCGCCGGTATCTCTTGGTTAGAGCGGTGGGCGCTGACGCGGGGAGCTGGAAGGACGTTCTTCGCAAAGGAGGTGCCGGTGCCGATGTCCATTAAAGAACGGGCAGGGATCTACGAAGAGTAGAGCTGTCAACACTTTGTCAGAGCTGCGAAACCGGAACATCCTACCACGGACAACGACCGTGGATTCGTTTACCGCGATTCGAAGTACTCATTGATGGTCCGGTCGAACCGCTCCGAGATCATCCGGAAGCTCTCCGGCGTTGCTCGCAGGTCGGTGTATGAGCCGATGATATTGCTCCGCTTGTACAGGATGAACGTGTTCCCGACCGATTGATCGATCCGGTTCAGATGCACATCTGATTTCGTATCATGGAATGACGGGACGAACGTCAGCGCAAGCCTTTCCAGCTTCAACTCCTTCCCGAGTGCTTCGAGCTCCTTCGTCCGCTGCTGTTCGCTGTAACCATTTTCGTTCCCGTAAACGAAATAGACCTTCAGTTTGTCGCCCCGCTTCACGCTCTCCGATTCCAGGAACCGGAGCCAGGACCGGATCTCGGTCCAGTCCGGACTGTTGCCGACAAAATAGAGCGCACCGTGGAACCAGCCGTACTTGCAGACAGGGCATGCCCGGGATCCTTTATCCTCACCCCACGCATGGAACGGAGTGAAGGAATAGACCTCCTCACCGATGCTCCGGCCGGAACGGCGTACGGTTCTTCCGGAAGGATGGCCGGGGATGTTGAGTCCGAGGATGATGTTCCGCTCTCCGACGCGGAGCCCGTTCCTGTTCACCAAGCGGACGATCCCGCTGCCGGCGCGGTTCTCCCGGCTGAGCCTCTTCCGCGTGGTCATCAGACGGTCGTCGTCGAAGACGACATCGTCGATGTAATAGTGCAGCGTCCCGCCCGGTTCGCTGACGGTGAGATGGATGTGCGCCGGTTCATCCCCGGCCGGATAGGAACCGGGACGCACGGTGTAGATCCGGTACATGCCGTTCCGGTCGCTCTTCACCCAGCCGCGGATGTATCCGTGCGAATGCCCCTGTGCGTTCGGCGGCATATTGCGGGGATGACCGTTCAGCTGCGGATAGGTGCCGCCGGTATTGGTCTGATAGTAATAGATGACCGTTCCCGGCACCGGTGTGATGCCGTCCGCCGCGAGGACCGTGCCGGTGATGAGCAGGCGTTCACCGTCCGCGCTCCAGAGGGGACTGGTATCCTGTGCAGCGATGGTCGCCGGTCTGCCGAGCAGGTGCGGTTCGGTCTCGTCGGCCGGCTGGCCGTAACAGCTCATCAACACGCCCGAAACCAGCGTCATACCGAACAGCACGATCGATCTCTTCATCGGTCCTCCTCTGTGTGAACATTCACATCATTGCATCGTTACGGTTCTACCGCCGTCCGCTTGAACCTCCCTTTGCGGAGGAACTCCTTCACCTGCTCCGCCACCTCTTCATTCCTCGGCAGTGAAGAGTGCGATACTTCCACCAGGATGAAATCGGTCATCCCCTCCACTTTGGTCGATTCGACCGGCACCACACCGTCATCCTCGCCTGGAATGAAATCGTCGTTATTGAACGTCCTGTACTTTCCGGCGATGATGCCGACCGGATAGTGCGGCGTATGCAGTGTGCGGGGAAAACTCTTTGCGTCGGTACCGAGGGCGCGGGCAGCAGGACCGGCGATCTTCATCCACCACGTGTCACGGAAATGGTCCACGAACGGTGTTCCTTTGCTTGGACTGCCGATGAGCACCACCCGGCCGAGATTCGGCAATGTCACGCTGTCCAGATAGGCACGGATGAGCAGTCCGCCGAGCGAATGTCCGGCGAAATGGACGGTCCGGAACGTATCGAGCCGGAATGCGGTGAGCTGGTCCGACACATCCTTGATGATCTCCTCCGGTGTGCGGCCGATGGAGCGGTAATCCACAACGCGGGTGATGAAACCGGATGTGTCGAGACGCTCTTTGAGCGGGGTCATGATGCTCTTGCCGCGGCCGAGTCCGTGCAGCAGCACAACGACATCACGCTGTTGTGCGTGTATCAGTATCGGTGAAAGAAAGGAAAGGGTGATGCACAGACACATACTCTTGATGATGTTCATGATGGTCTTTCGATACGATATTGAATGCTTGATGTGAATGGTGGATCCGTTCCTGTTGTCGATCCAACCTGTGTGTTACATGTGCTCGACCGGCCGCTCCCGCCGGTACTTCGCCCGGTACTGGAGCGGCGAGAGACCGGTGATCTTCTTGAAGGTGGTGCGGAACGCCTTCGTATCGGTGTATCCCGTCCTGTACATCACTTCGTTCACATTCTCGGCCGAGCTCTCCAGTCCGAGCTTCGCCGTTTCGATCTTCACCCGCTGGATATACTCCACCACGGTGTTGGAGGTCGCTTTCTTGAAACGCCGTTCCAGATTCCTCCGGCTCAGCGCCACCATCTCCGCCAGTTCGCCGACGGTGATGCGCTGCTGTACGTTGGACTCGATGAATTCCTGCACCTTCCGCACCTGAGCATCGTCATGCCCCTTCTGTCCCTTGAACATGAAATATGATGCCTGACTCTCCCGGTCGATCTCGATCTCATAGTACTTCGCAATGTGCACCGCCATCGCCCGGTCCACATACTTCTCCACGAGATAGAGCAGCAGGTTCCAGAACGAGTTCGCACCGCCGCTGGAGTAGAGTCCCTCCTCGTCCGTGATCACCTTGTCCGAGACGAGGTCGACGGAGGGATACATCGCCCGGAACAGATGGTCCGCAGACCAGTGTGTGGAGCATTGCTTCCCGGTCATGAGTCCGGTCGCAGCCAGCAGGAATGCGCCGACGCAAAGACTGGCCGCCTCTGCGCCTTCCGCATGCCGTTCGCGGATCCACGGCAGGAAATCCGCATTCAATGCGATCACCTCATCGAATTGTCCGTTCACCGGCGGGATGATGATCAGGTCGGTCCTCTTCACGGAATGGATGGTCGCGTCCGGCTGGACGCTGAAGCATCCGTCGTAATTCCGCGGCGCCTTGCTCAGCGCCACCAGCTGGATGGTGAAGAGCGATTCCTGACCGCGTCCCTCCAGGAACATATTCGCAAGCCGGAAGGTCTTCAATGCACCTTCAATGCAGCCGATGACGGCGGCTCCGTCCGGGACGAGGATGGAAATATGCTTTTTCAATGGGATATCCTCACATTCTGAGTGAATAATGATACAAAGTATAAAGAATTGCATTGTCGCAATCAACCCCCGAGAATGCCGTTTTTACACCTTTCGGATGCCTGGTTCC
Organism: Bacteroidota bacterium; assembly: GCA_013361065.1. Classification (GTDB taxonomy): domain Bacteria; phylum Bacteroidota; class Ignavibacteria; order UBA10030; family UBA8401; genus UBA8401. Next base: position 72,135 of record JABWAK010000002.1, on the reverse strand, counting down.
CCCAGTATATTGATGCCATGGAAACGATCGAATTGAAGAGCGACCTGCATCTGATCACCGTGAGAGCGGAACGGTTCCCGGAGGGGATCCAGGAGGCGTTCGATGAACTGCGGAAACGGCTCCCGGCCGGTGACGGACGGATGCCGTACGGTATCTCCAAACCGGAGAAGGACGGCACGATCATCTATCGTGCAGGCGTGGAAGCAGCAACGGAGGGAGAAGGGAGCGCGGAGGGATTGGAGCGGGTCACGCTGAGGAGCGGTACGTACGCTACGGTCACCGTCAGCGATTGGCAGAACAAGATCCACTCACTCTCCGGTATCTTCGATGGACTGCTGCAGCATCCGCAGCTCGATCCGGCAACGCCGTGCATCGAAGTATACAAGAGCCGGTCTGAACTCGTCTGCATGGTGCGGATGACAGGCAACGCAACGAAAATAAAAAGGAAGGATGATAGAATGACGGTCAGCGCGTTCCTTGCATCGATCAAGGATGAACAGACCAGGAAAGAGAGCCGTGCTCTGATCGGCATCATGAAGAGGATCAGCGGAAAACGGCCGAAGCTGTGGAATGCGGGGACCATCGGATTCGATTCCTATCATTACCGATACGACAGCGGACGCGAAGGGGATTGTCAGGTGATCGGTTTCTATCCGCGGAAAGGGAAGATCACCATCTATCTGATGGACGGTACGGCACGATATGCAACCCTATTGAAGAAACTCGGCACCCATTCAACAAGCAGGGTCTGTCTCTATATAAAACACCTGAGGGATATTCAGCTGCCGGTGCTCGAACAGATCCTGCAGCAGTCCTACACGCACATCAAATCCATGGATGGACAGATGCAGCGGGTCCTGTAGCGGTCCAATGACGAAAGGAGTTCGTATGGCACAGTTATCCGTGTTCAATTTCATGACGCTGAACGGTTTCTATAAAGGAGCCGATGACAGCATCCAGTGGCACCGGCACGGAGCGGAGGAGAGTGCGTACGCACAGGAAGGGGCGAACTCCGGGAGCATCCTGCTGTTCGGACGCCGCACCTATGAGATGATGGCGTCGTTCTGGCCGACCCCGATGGCCGAACAGATGCAGCCGGAGGTGGCGAAAGGGATGAACACATCGTCCAAGATCGTCTTCTCGCGCACACTGAAGAGCGCCGCATGGCAGAATACACGCATTGTTCCGTCCGATCCAGTTGCGGAGATCCGCCGTCTGAAGCGTGAGCAGGATCGGCCGCTCACCATCCTGGGCAGCGGGAGCATTGTCACGCTCTGTGCCGAGCATGGACTGGCGGATGAGTACCAGTTCATGATCGATCCGGTCCTGATCGGCAACGGAACACCGGTGGCCCAGTCGCTCTCCCGCACCGTCGATCTCGTGCTGACATCCACCCGCGCGTTCAGCAGCGGCGTGGTGCTGCTCACCTACATCCCCGCAGCATGATGGGAGCGATGACGGGTCTGGTGGTCTACATCAGCATCAATGTATGGACCGTTGCGGCCGTGTTGTTCTGCCGCTGCTTCGTTCCGCATCATCACTACGACGATGAGTGACCCTGTACCTCGAATGCATATATTCCGTTCCAGCGGTTGACAATACATGCTCAACATAAGTATTATGAAATACAATCATAGAGTCGTAGTTTTGATAACGTATTGACTCAATGAATCATTGAATCAATGATTCAATTTCTTTACGATCACGTTGGTTTTTAACAACGACATTTTTTCACGGTTCAATGACGCAGGGAGCAATTCTTTGTCCAAACTCACCCCGTTCCTCTGGTTCAACGACAATGCCGAAGAGGCGATCAGGTTCTACCTGAGTCTCTTTCCCGGCTCCCGCATCATCAGCGAACAGCGCCAGGGGAAGGATGGCCCGCTCTTCACCGCCACCATCGAGCTTGCCGGTCAGCGCCTGCATCTGCTCAACGGCGGACCGCACTACACGCTGAACGAAGCATTCTCCCTGTTCGTGGACTGTGAGGACCAGGCGGAGGTCGATGCGCTGTGGGAGAAGCTTTCGGACGGCGGCCAGGTGCAGATGTGCGGGTGGCTCAAGGACCGGTTCGGCCTTTCGTGGCAGATCATTCCCAAAGCGCTCATGCGGCTGATGCGGGACCCGGATCCGGCGAAGGCACAGCGGGTCACCCAGGCGATGCTGCAGATGAAGAAGATCGATGTGGCGCAGCTGGAAGCAGCATACCGGGGAGCGTAACGATGCCGGCCAGTTCCATTACAGAATATATTGACGCACAGCCGGCAGCGGTCCGGCGCAGGCTACGTGCTATCCGGGGTGAAGTGAAGAAGGCGGTGCCGGAAGCGGAGGGATCCATCAGTTACGGCATCCCGGCATTCTCCGTGAACGGGAAACGATTCTTCTATATGGCGGCCTGGAAGGAACACATCGCTGTCTATCCGGTCACTTCCGGAAGCGATGCGTTCAAGAGATCCGTAGAAAAGTACCGCGGATCGAAGAGCGCGCTTCATTTTATGCATGACGAACCGCTTCCGCTGACCCTCATCGGGCGTGTTGTCCGGGTCTGTCTGAAGCGATATGCCGTGAAACAAAGAGCAAGATAGTCCACCGATCGATCGTATGAACACCAGGCAACAGATCACTGCTCTATCAGGATACGATCTTCTGCTGGCAACGATCCCATGAAACACCAATGAAGGAAAGAATCATGAGCAAGCATATTTATATCAACATGCCGGTAGCCGACCTTGCGAGGTCCATCGCCTTCTTCAAGGCCCTCGGATTCTCCCAAAACCTGCAGATGAGCGATGACTCCGGCGCGTGCTTCATCGTCAGCGACACGATCAACGTCATGGTGGCAACCCATGAGAAGTTCCGCATCTTCACGCCGAAAGCGGTCTGCGATACGAACGTGGCGGTCGAGATGTTGCTCAACCTGCAGTGTGAGAACCGTGATGAGGTCGACCGGCTTGTCGCCAGTGCTCTTGCTGCAGGCGGCACGACGTACGACAAACCGGAGGACCTTGGGTTCATGTACTCGCACAGCTTTGTCGATCCGGATGGACACGGATGGGGGCTCTTTTGCATCATCGACACGCCCGAACAGTAACGGTCCATAGCACAAGATCACGCAGGTCGTGTTGAATCAACGAACGAAACCGATGATAACGAGGTGAATCATGGCAGCCGGAATGCCCAAAGCGACCACCGTCAAAGAATATCTCGACAGCCAGCCGAAGGAGGTCCGCGCCGCGTTCGAGAGGATCCGCCGCATCGTGAAGAAGGTCGCACCGGAGGCAACGGAACGGATCAGCTACGGCATGCCGACCTTTTTCGTGGAGAAGGCACTGTTCGGGTATGCCGCTCACGCGGAGCATTGCAGCATCTTCCCCTGGAGCGGACTCACGCTGAAGGCATTCCGGGATGAGCTCAAGGATTTTTCCACCTCCGCCGGCACTGTCCGCTACACGCCGGACCATCAGATCCCGCCGAAACTGCTCGAGCGGATTGTCACGGCTCGTCTGCACGAGATTCGTTCCGGCATGACGCGGAATGATGTGAAGCGTTCCGCCAATGCCTTGCCCGACGGTCTGTCGGCTCCCGCACAGCGCGCGTTGAGCGCTGCACGTATCATGTCCTTAAAAGATCTCCGTCAGTGGCGCGAAGCGGATGTGGCGGCACTGCACGGTCTCGGTCCCAAGACGCTCACCGCGCTCCGCGCCGCATTGAAGAGCGCAGGGATGTCGTACAGGAAATGAATCGGCAGGAATGCGGACCGCTTGCCTTTTCCGTCACGGTGCGGTATACTGTTGGACATCGCTCACGTTAAGGGAATGACAGTACGCTGTTGGATATCATCCGCGCCCGCATACATCATCAGCATCTCGGCAAAGAGAAACGCACATCACCCGCGAACGCCGTTGCCTGGTTCGGCGCCGTTCAGGCACAGGACTATCACGCTGCACTCTGGGGAGTCTCGCTCCGTCTCTCCGGAGTGACCCTCGCATCACTGGAAGCAGAGTTCAATAACGGATCCTTCCTCCGGACGCATGTCCTGCGTCCCACCTGGCACTTCGTCGCACCGGACAATGTGCGTTGGATGCAGCAGGCCACCGCGCACCGCGTACGGCTGCTGATGGCAGGGTATGACCGGTCGTTCGGCATCGACCGGAAGTTCATCCGAAGGACGAACACGCTGCTGGAGAAGGAGTTGCGGGACGCAACGTATCTGACCCGGGAGGAGCTGGCGGACCGGCTGAAGAGGAACAGGGTCACGGCAGAGGGTCAGAAACTCGCCCACATCATGATGCACGCGGAGCTCGATGCGCTCATCTGCAGCGGTCCGCGCCGCGGTAATCAGTTCACCTATGCGCTGCTGGATGAACGGGCGCCGGTGCAGAGGCCGCTGGAGAAGGAGGAGGCGCTCGCCGAATTGGCCGCGATCTACGTCCGCAGTCACGGTCCGGTTCTGTTGAAGGATTTCGCCTGGTGGTCCGGTCTCACCCTGAAGGAAGCCGGCATCGGATTGAACGCTGCGGCTCCCGGTCTGCGGCACGAGACGATCGGCGGACAGGAATACTGGTCCGCCGCCGGGGTGAGAAGCGCGGTCCCGCCGCCGCCGTCCGCTCTGCTGCTCTCCGTCTATGATGAGTTCCACATCGCCTATAAGGACCGGAGCGCGCTCGGCGGTGCGGAATACGATACAACATTGAAGTCGATGGGGAACGATCTGACCTCGCTGCTTCTCATCGACGGACGCATCGCCGGCACATGGAAGCGGACCCTCGGCACCAGGAAAGCGGAAATTACCGTTTCCCGGCTGCGCCGCTTAACGGCGAACGAAAAAAAGGTTGTCCGTGCCGAAGGAGAGCGCTATGGTGCATTCGCGGAAAGGCCATGTACGGTGACGTTCCTATGACCGGGCCGGCTGATCATCTTCGTGCATCGATCGATGCGCTCTATAAGACCGAGTCGCGGCGTATCCTTGCCACGCTCATCCGGCTGCTCGGCGACTTCGATGTGGCAGAGGATGCAATGCATGATGCCTTCGCCGCTGCGGCACAGCAATGGAAGGACTCCGGTATCCCGGAGAATCCACGCACCTGGCTCATCTCCGCAGCCCGTTTCAAAGCGATCGATACCATGCGGCGCACCGCACGGTTCGTCCCGGACCGGCAGGAAGGGGTGTCTGCGGACCGTCTGACCGAACAGCTCGAAGCGCATCCGTTCGATGTGGCGCTGCAGATCGACAAAGGGATCCAGGATGACGAACTCCGCCTGATCTTCACCTGCTGTCATCCGGCGCTCACCCCAGAAGCGCGTATCGCGCTGACGCTTCGCGAAGTATGCGATCTGACCACGGAAGAGATCGCCCGTGCGTTCCTCACCACGCCGGCTACGCTCGCCCAGCGGATCGTCCGCGCCAAGGCGAAGCTCCGCGACGAACGGATCCCGTTCGCAATCCCGCAGGCATCCGAACTCCCGGCGCGTCTCGGCGCGGTCCTGCATGTGATCTATCTCGTCTTCAACGAGGGATACTCCGCATCCTCCGGTGCCGCCGTCACCCGGGCGGACCTCTCCGGCGAGGCGATCCGGCTGGGACGATTGCTCCATCAACTGCTTCCCGAACCGGAGGTGACAGGACTGCTGGCGTTGATGCTGCTGCAAGAATCGCGGCGCACGGCCAGGACCGACGATACCGGGAACATGGTGCTACTGGAGGACCAGGACCGTACGCTGTGGGACCGTGCTGCGATCGACGAAGGACTCCGGCTTGTTCGTCTTGCTCTGGACACGCGACGCTTCGGACCGTACACCGTGCAGGCCGCCATCGCCGCCGTTCATTCCTCCTCGGCAACGGCTGCCGAGACCGACTGGAATGAGATCGTCGGTCTCTATGACATCCTCCTGCGGATGGATGCATCGCCGGTCGTGGAATTGAACCGCGCCGTTGCCGTTGCCATGCGGGATGGTGCCGAAGCCGGCGTGACGCTCATCGATGCGATCCTGCAGCGGGGCGAACTGACTAACTATCTGTTCGCGCATTCCGCCCGCGGTGAACTCTGCCGGCGGCTCGGCCGGAAGGACGATGCGCGGACTTCCTTTACCCGGGCCCTTTCGCTGGCCCAACAGGAACCGGAACGGCGATTCCTGGAAGGTCAGATCGAAAAATTACGGTAACAGTGTTTCGTTTCAACGAAAAACAGCGTTTTTTGGCGATATTTGCAGAATAAATTCTGAATAAAATTCGGACAACGATGTCGATTTTCCGTACGGCCGTTCGACTATAGAGTGAAGGGGAAATTCTTTACTCACAATACGGAGGAACAACAATGAAATTCATGGTGATCGTCAAAGCGGATAAGGATTCCGAAGCAGGGGTGATGCCGGGTGAACAATTGCTCATTGAGATGACCCGGTACAATGAAGAGCTGGTCGCGGCAGGTATCATGCAGGCGGGCGAGGGGCTGCATCCCAGCATCCGCGGGAAGCGCGTGAAGTTCTCCGGTGCCGCACGCACCGTCACCGACGGTCCGTTCTCCGAAACGAAGGAACTGATCGCAGGATTCTGGATCTGGAAGTGTAAGGATATGGACGAAGCGGTCGCATGGGCGAAGAAGTGTCCGAACCCGATGGGAACCGAATCCGAACTGGAGATCCGCCAGGTGTTCGAAGCGGAGGATTTCGGCGACGCATTCACACCGGAACTGCGGGAAAAAGAAGAGAAGATGCGTCAGCAGATGGAGAAGAAGTAACCGAGAGCGCGTCCGCAGTATATCAGAACCCATCGAACAACAGACAAAAGGAAGTCCATGAGATTCATGATGATCATGATCCCCGGTGTCTACCAGGGAGGGAAAGAGAAACGGGTCGCAGGTGATTTCACACCGCCTGCCGATGCCGTGGAACAGATGATGAAGTACAATGAGGCGCTTGCAAAAGCGGGACATCTCATTTCGTTGGACGGACTGCATCCCATCGAGAAAGGGGCGCGCGTTTCGTACTCCGGCGGAACGCCAACCGTGACGGACGGACCGTTCATCGAATCCAAAGAGGTGCTTGGCGGATATTGGATGGTGCAGTTCCCCTCGAAGGAAGAGGCGATCGAATGGGCCAAGCGCATCCCGGCAGCGGAAGGGGATACCGTGGAGATCCGGCAGGTGTTCGAGATGACCGACTGGCCGGAGGAAGCGGCAAACGCAGCAAAGAACCGCATCGTGGAAGATGCGGTCCGCAAACATCAATGAACCGATCATAGAAAGAGACAAAACGATGAGATATATATGCCTTGGCTATCATAATGATGATGCATGGACCGGCAAGAGCGCCGAACAACAGAAGCAGTTCATGGAGGACTGTTTCGCGTACGATGCGGAACTGAGGAAGAACGGTCACTTCACCGGCGGCGAAGCATTGCAGGGACCGCGGACCGCGGCGACCATTCGTCCGTCCGCCGGCGGACCGATCGTCACCGACGGACCGTATGCCGAGACGAAGGAACAGCTCGGCGGCATCATGATCCTGGAAGCGCGCGATCTGAACCACGCCATCCAGCTCATGTCCAGACACCCCTCCTCGCATATGGGGAGCACATGGGAGATCCGTCCGGCGAATGAGCAGGTGAACGCCTTGTTCCAGGAGGAGAAGTATTCAATGTCCTCACAGAACAAACGGTGACGGCATAAGCGGTCAATTCGGGAGCCGTTGCACAACACGGTGTTCGAATGAGACAATAGACAGGAGATCGGAGAATGAAAAATGAACAGCGCACGCCCTCCGCGGGCGGCAGGCTTATTTTTTGGAATGTGATGACACTGGACGGCTTCTTTGAAGCGAAGAACAAGTGGGAGATCGACTTTCACAACAGTGTCTGGGGTGAGGAACTCGAACGGTTCTCCACGGAGCAATTGCAGTCGTGCAGCGCCCTCGTGTTCGGACGGGTGACCTACGAGGGGATGGCGGCGTATTGGAAGAAGGAGACCGGCGAGATCGCCGATTTCATGAACTCGCTGCCGAAGATCGTCTGTTCCAGGACGCTGAAGCAGGTCGATTGGGCCAATACGACGATCGTCAGCGGGGATATCGAACAGGAGATCGCTTCCATCAAACGGCGGTCAGAGAAGGACCTGTTCGTCTTCGGCAGCGCCGATCTCTCTGCAACGCTGATGCAGCACGGTCTGATCGACGAATACCGGATCTGTCTCGCACCTGTTGTGCTCGGCGCCGGAACACCGCTGTTCAAACCACGGCAGGAACAGCTGACGATGAAGCTGCTCGAAGCCCGTCCGCTGAAGACCGGCGGTATCATTCTCCGGTATCAGCCGGTCATGTGACCGGTTTGGCCGGATCCGATGTGATCAACTGAATATTCACGACACCAGAACGGAGGAACGGATGAATCACATGCGTTATTCGGTCGTCATCAATGCACCGGTTGCCACGGTGTGGTCAACGATGCTCGAGGATGCGACATACCGTCAGTGGACAGAGGGCTTTGCACCCGGCTGTTATTACAGCGGCGACTGGAAGCAGGGAAGCAAGATCCTCTTCCTGGCGCCCGGAGAGCACGGGGATTCCGGGATGGTCAGCCGCATTAAAGAAAACAAACATCATGAATTCATCTCCATCGAGCATCTCGGTATCGTAGGGAATGGAATAGAGGACACGACCAGCGAAGAGGCAAAAGCATGGGCCGGTGCGCTGGAGAATTATACCTTCCGGGAGAAGGCGGGAATGACGGAATTGCTCATCGAACTGAAGGGGAATATCCCGGATGAATTCGTGACGATGTTCGACGGCATGTGGCCGGAAGCATTGAACAAACTCAAATCCCTTGCGGAGAATTGACCGGCAGGGAAACACCATTCATCCCGATCCACTCATCAACAGGAGCGATCCAATGTCAGCATCTGAAAGAATAGCAGTCACGATCCACACCACCGTCAACGTCCCGCTGGAGAAAGCGTGGACCGTCTGGAGCGGACCGGAGCACATCACACACTGGGCCGTCGGTTCGCCGGATTGGCACACACCGTATGCGGAGAACGACCTCCGTACCGGCGGGAAATTCCTCTCCCGCATGGCGGCGAAGGACGGCAGCGTCAGCTTCGATTTCACCGGCACCTACGATGCCGTGCTGCACCACCATATGATCGCCTATACGATGGAGGACGGCCGCCGCGCCACAGCAACGTTCGCCGGCAACGGCAACACCACGCTCGTCACACAGACCTTCGAATGCGAAACGGAGAATACGCCGGAACTGCAGCGGGAAGGATGGCAGACCATCCTGAACAATTTCAAGGCCTATGCCGAGTCGTTGCGATAGTACTTTGATCGATTCAATAATCACACGTCATCCCGAGCGGACCCTGTTCTGTCTGATGGGGGAGCCGATGGATGGCCGCGAATACCAACAGGATCATTCCTCATGAAGACTGTTACATCACACGACGGCACGGTGATCGCCTACGAACAGACCGGCAGCGGACCGGCACTGATCCTGGTCGACGGCGCCCTCTGTTACCGTTCCTTCGGTCCCATGCCGAAGCTCGCTCCGCTGCTGGCGGAGACTTTCACTGTCTATTATTACGACCGCCGGGGACGCGGAGACAGTACGGATGTTCCGCCGTATGCGCCGGAGAAGGAAGTGCAGGACATCGCCGCATTGGTCCGCGCAGCCGGCGGCACCGCTTTCATCGCCGGGCTCTCGTCCGGCGCCGCCCTGGCGCTCCGCGCGGCGGAGGCAGGACTGAACCTGCCGAAGATCGCCTTGTATGAACCGCCGTTCGTGTATGAACCGGGCAGTGACAAGACCCGCATCGACCACACCGGTGCCCTGAACAGACTGTTATCATCGGAAAAGCGCGGCGCCGCCGTGAAATATTTCATGGTGCAGATGGTCGGCGTCCCTGCCATCGTAGCATTCATCATGCAGATGATGCCGATGTTCAAAAAACTGAAAGCCATTGCGCACACCTTGCCGTACGATTCCGAAGTGATGGGGAACTTCACCGTCCCGACGGAACGCCTCGCACGGATCACCAACACGATCCTCATCGCCGGGGGCGGGAAGAGTCCCGAACCGCTCAAGAATGCCGTCCGCGGCGTTGCGGCAGCCGGTCCGAATGCCGAACTGCGCTGGCTGGAGGGACAGACGCACAATGTCGATCCCGCTGTATTGGCGGGAGTACTGAAGGAATTCTTCACTCACTGAACGATCCACAGGAACAGACCTATGACCGAACCGATCTCCGCCCGCGCTCTCTGGGCCTCACGTATCATGTGGGCCATTGCCGTTCTCTTCATGCTGTTCGATACCGGCATCAAACTCGTCCGCGAATCGCACGCGGTGGAAGGAACGACGCAGCTCGGGTATCCGGACAGCACCGTGCAGCTGCTCGGCGTGATCGAAGCGGTCTGTCTGGTCCTCTATCTCATCCCCCGCACATCGGTTCTCGGGATGGTCCTGATGACCGGCTATCTGGGCGGCGCCGTTGCCACGCATGTCCGTTTGGAGAACCCGCTCTTCTCCCACGTGCTCTTCTCCGTCTACATCGCACTGCTCATGTGGGGAGCGCTCTATCTGCGTGAACCGCGTCTCCGGGCACTGCTGCCGTTCCGCACGGCTCAGAACGGTTGATGATGCAGGAACGGGAGATCCTCACCGAACGCACGTTCCCCGTCCCGGTCCACCGCCTCTATACGGCGTGGAGCGATCCGGACCAGCTTGCCCGCTGGTGGGGACCGGCCGGATTCCGGAACCTGTTCAGCGAGTTCGATCTGCGTCCCGGAGGGTACTGGAGGTTCATCATGAGCGGACCGGACGGTACCGATTACCGCAATGAGAGCCGCTTTGCAGAGGTCGTCCCGGACGAGCGGATCGTCTTCGACCATCTCTCCGGACACCGCTTCCGCGCCTCGTTCGAATTCCTGCCGCGCGGCGAACAGACGCTGCTTCGCTGGAGCATGGTGTTCGAGGAAGCGGATGAGTACGAACGGATGAAGGAGTTCATCATCCGTGCGAACAGCGAGAATCTGGACCGGCTGGAGGCCATGCTTACATCGCTGTAGTTGTAAGAAGGGTCTGCGACTTGTGGACCACGATCGGCACATTGTTACAACATCGAAAGCCGATAAGGGATGGGTGAACATATGTTGACCGACTCTCCAGAGTCGGTCCTGTTTCAGTGAAGCAAATAACGAAAGAATATCCCGCTGAATCCGCAGAACAACGCAGAAAGAAATGGAAACACCAGCAACGATCAGTATTCGGCAGACCGGCGTTCACGCCGGCACATTGTTACAACATCGAAAGCCGATCGGGGATGGCTGAATGTACGTTGACCGACTCTCCAGAGTCGGTCCTTTTCCGGCGAAGCAAAGAACGAAAGAATATCCCGCTGAATCCGCTGAATAACGCAGAAGGAATAACAACACCGCCCGAAGAAAACCTTGCGAAAGGTTGAACGAGGTATGCAGAACAAACTTCGCAAGTTTTTATTTGACCGGGATGAACCATCCCGGCTACAGGTTGGGTAAGCCGGCGTTTACGCCGGCATATTGTTACAACATCACATGACAAGGTTTTATACAACGCTCACCAGGAAGTATACGAACAGAAGAGAAGAAGGATCGAATGGAAGAAGGAACAACGACAGCAGCAAACACACCGGCACTTCGCCGCTCACTCTGGGGTGACCTGAAGGACGCCATCCGCGGCACGGAGGCGGACTATACACAGATCAGCATGGGCCGGGCGGTCTTCCTGCTCGCCATCCCGATGATCCTGGAGCTGATGATGGAGTCGACCTTCGCCGTGGTCGATATCTATTTCGTCGGCGCGCTCGGTCCATCCGCCGTCGCCACGGTCGGATTGACCGAGACCTATCTGTTCCTGCTCTATTCCATCGGTATGGGACTCGCCACGGCGGTCACCGCCGTCATCGCGAGGAGGATCGGGGAGAAGGAACGGGAGAAGGCGGGGGTCGCCGCGGTGCAGGCGGTACTGCTCGCTCTGGCGGTCTCCGTGCCGTTCGCGGTTGCCGGCATCTTCTATTCCCGCGAACTGCTCGCGCTGATGGGTGCGGACGAGTGGACGCTGGAGCACGGCTACCGCTATATGCAGTGGACGCTCGGCGCCAATGTGGTGGTGCTGCTGCTCTTCATCAACAACGCCATCTTCCGCGGTGCCGGCGATGCCGCCATCGCCATGCGGGTGCTCTGGATCGCCAACGGACTCAACATGCTCCTCGATCCGCTCCTCATCTTCGGCTGGGGACCGGTCCCGGCCATGGGCATCGAAGGGGCCGCCATCGCCACGCTCACGGGGCGCGGAATCGGCGTCATCCTCCAGTTCTGGATGCTGTTCCGCGGGAGCAACCATATCCGCGTGCTCCGCGAACAGATGCAGGTGCAGTGGGAGACGCTCGTGACCATCGTCCGCACGTCGCTCGGTGGCATCGGACAGATGATCGTGGCGATGCTCTCGTGGATCTTCGTGATGCGCATCCTGGCGGAGTTCGGCAGCACCGTGGTCGCCGGCGCCACCATCGCCATGCGCATCATGATGTTCACGCTCATGCCGGCTTGGGGCATGTCCAACGCCGTGGCGACGCTCGTCGGACAGAATCTCGGTGCAGGGAAGCCGGACCGCGCGGAACGGTCGGTCTGGGTGACCGGCGTCTGGAACATGGCGTTCCTGATCGTGGTCTCCATCCTCTACAACATGTACGCCGGTGTGCTGGTCGGTTTCTTCACGGAGGATGCGGAGGTGATCGCGGTCGGTTCACTCTGGCTGACGATCGTCTCGTACTCGTACTTCGTCTACGGCTGGTGGATGGTCGCCACGCAGGCGTTCAACGGTTCGGGCGATACCGTGACGCCGACCAAGATCAATCTCGTCTTCTTCTGGCTCATCCAGATCCCGCTCTCCTATGTGATGGCGAAGGTGCTGGGACTGGGATATCACGGGGTCTTCTGGGCGATCTTCGCCTCCGAAACATCGGTCGGCATCTTCACCCTGTGGCTCTTCACAAGAGGGAAGTGGAAGACCGTGAAGGTCTGACAAGAGCGTGATGAACATCCTCCGGTCCGCAGCCGTTACGGGTGCGGACTTTTTTTTGTATCTTGCATCTCATTCAAAGAAGGAACAGTACCGTGGAACTAGGAATCTACTCCTTTGTGGAGATCCCCGTCGATGCGAACAACAAACCGCTCATGCCGCCCGCCGAGCGGATGAGGAACCTGATGGAGGAGATCACGCTGGCGGACCAGCTCGGACTGGATGTCTTCGCCCTCGGCGAGCATCACCGTCCGGAATACCTCGTCTCCTCCCCGGCGGTCGTGCTGGCAGCTGCGGCGGCGGTCACGAAGAACATCCGTTTGAGCAGCGCGGTGACGGTGATCAGCAGCGACGACCCGGTCCGCGTCTATCAGGACTTCGCAACGGTCGACCTGCTCTCCAACGGACGGGCGGAGATCATGGCGGGGCGGGGTTCGTTCATCGAATCGTTCCCGCTGTTCGGCTACGACCTGCAGAAGTATGATTCGCTCTTCCAGGAGAAGCTGGAGATGCTGATGAAGATCCAGAAGACGGAACAGCTGACATGGAGTGGACGGCACCGTCCGGCCATCGACGATCTGGGGATCTATCCCCGTTCCGTGCAGCCGGAGATGCCGATCTGGGTGGCGGTAGGTGGGACGCCGGAGTCGGTGGTGCGCGCAGCGGTGCTCGGTCTGCCGATGGCGATCGCCATCATCGGCGGCACGCCGGACCGGTTCGAACCGTTCGCGGAACTGTACCGCAGCACCTGGAAGAACATCAACCGCGATCCGAAGGGACTCAAACTGAGCATCAACTCACACGGCTTCATTGCGGAGGACGCGCAGGCAGCGCGGGACCTCTATTACCCTCCGTATGCGGAGGTGATGGGAAGGATCGGCAGGGAGAGGAACTGGCCGCCGCCGTCACGCGCACGGTACGACGCCGAATGTTCCCCGCACGGCGCACTCTTCGTCGGCAGTCCGCAGCAGATCATCGATAAGATCCTGTACGAGTATGAACTGTTCCGGCATGACCGGTTCCTCATCCAGTTCAGTGTCGGCACGATGCCGCACGACAAGATGATGAAATGCATCGAATTGTTCGGAACACAGGTCGCTCCCGTCATCCGGAAAGCGCTGCAGGCCCAAGACCAATGAACAGCAAAACAGATAGGCGCGGAAAAAGCTTTCAGCTGTCAGTGATCAGCTATCAGTAATCAGTAATCAGACATATTTCTTTGTGTTTTCACTTTATTCTTCAGCTAATTCTGATAAACTTCCAATCGCTTTTCCCCCAACTTTACTCCACGACTCAATCATGCAATCTTGATAATTCTGATAATATTGGAATGGCTGTATTGTTCTTCTCGCACGACATCTTTCACTACACATTTTCATTTCACTACGACGAGTTTTATCGTCCGTACAACGCCTTCTGACTGTAACCGACACAGATAGACCCCTCCGGCAAATGACGACGCATCCCACCGGAACGTGTGTGTGCCGGCAGCAAGGACCCCTGAATGGAGCAGCGCAGCCTCCTGTCCGAGCGCATTGAAGATCCGCAGCTCCGCCGGTGCCTCCTGCGGCAGCGTGACCTGCATCGAGGTCGAAGGATTGAATGGATTCGGGAAATTCTGCGACAAGGTGAATGATGGTACTGCAGCCGGCCGATCAGCGCCGGACGGTCCGCTGATCACAGCATTCAGCCGCACCCAGATATCATTGTTCAGCAGGAACGGCACCAGCGAGTTGTCCGGCGCATCCCCCATCCGCACCATCACCAATCCCATCTCCGGCACGATATTGATGAACTGACCGTTCTTTCCCATCGCTGCGTACATACCGGACGGAGCCGCCGGGGCGAGCGGACCGGGGATGACGGTCTGGAGTCCCGGCACCATGTAGGAATTCTTACCGTTCAGCCACCAGAGGTACCCGTACGAAGGGTTGAGGGATTGGGAGGACCGGGTCATCGCATTGATGTATGCTGTATCATCCAGGATGGCGGTCGTGCCCCAGTATCCCTTGTTCAGCATCAGTAGACCGAACCGGGCCATACTGCGCGGGGTGGAGTAGAGTACGTTGTTGTATCCGTTCCGCAGATATCCGCCGTTCATGCCGGTCTTGGAACGGACCCGGTTGATGAAGAAAAGGTTCAGCGTCGTTCCGGCGGCATAGTGGATCACGGAGTCGAGCAGAGTGTACGGCGCGTTGTGATACGCCCACCGCGTTCCGGCATCCGCTTTGTACACCAGACAGCCGGGAAGGGTGCAGTCATCGTCCGCCACCCCGTCGTCCAGTCCGCTCGTCATCGTCAGCTGGTGCCGCACGGTGATCTTCCGCTCCTTGTCCAAAGGAAGAGAGGTCCATCCGGTGCCGAGCCATCGCGAGCTTGTATCGTTGATCGACAGTGAGCCCTCGCGCTGCGCGATGCCGATCAGGAACGAGGTCATCGATTTCCCCGCCGAGGCCCAGTACCAGTTGCTGTCCCGTGTGAAGGTCCCGAAGTATTTCTCCAGCACGATCCTCCCGTCCTTCAAAACGATGAATGCTTTGGAGTTGCTGCTCTCCAGGAACGAATAGAGTTCCGGTATCGCGGCGGTGTTCCATCCGAGCGATGCAGGGGAGAGCGTGTCCCACTGTGCTCCGGTGAGCGGCGGGAAATAGAGCTGCTGCGCTGCAGCGGTATGAATGATGAGGATGAGTGCGAGAAGGAGCGGACGGAACGTCATGAAAGCCTTGTATTGTTCAGTGCGGATTGGACAATCAGCAGGATGGGGACGTTTAACCGTGCGGGCGGCGGTCACATCCTGCTGAGCGGGGAGGGGGGAGCCGGAACCGTTCTGCCGAGCGTATTCACCAGCCATTCCCGAGCGGAAGGCTGGTCGAGAAAGACCCGGATATTCTGTCCGCGGTTCGCACTGACCATTTCTGCGAACAGATGCTCCGATGTCCGCGACTGCACCACCACGGCGATCCGGATATTGTGGATCGGTACGCCGGTCGTCTTGCGGAGTTCCTCCATATACTTCGGCAGGTCGTAGATGTCCAGCGTCGTCAACCGGTCCTCGGCATTGCTCAGATCGTTCAGCCAGCGCGTGTACTGTGTCGTGCGCCAGGCTTCCGCTGATCCTTTCAACACGGTCCGCAGCAATCCGGTGTCGACGGTTCCGGTCAAGGTGTTGATGATGATCCCAGCAGATGTATCGAAGGATGTCTGGTGCGGCATGTGCTGATCCCCCCGGTATGAGACATTGGAATGATACCTGTCCAAAGCCAAAATAAACAACCGGAATGATCAAAAACAACTACGTAAACACGTGCAACTTAAAAACCGACATTTTTGTCCAAATTCGCAAATTTTTCCTTATCCGAGCTACCTTCATCCTCCCGATGATGCCTTTCAGAGCAAGAAAATTACCGATGCTGTTCTTCTGCCAGTATGTTCTTCATCCGAAGAAGTGCTTCGACAAAATAATAGTCAGCGTAGGAGACCGGTACATCGATCTCACTCTTGTGCGGAATGCTGCCGACGCTGTGCCGCAGAAGGAAGTTCGCATGTGTGCCCGGTGCATTCCGGTACTCCGGTGAACTGAGGGAGCGGAGCTGCAGTTCCGCGATACGGAGATACTCCCTGCGCCGCTCCGGTGCAGTGTACCGGCTCAGTTCGATGAGAGCGGAGGCGATGATGGCGGCCGCCGATGCATCGCGCGGTGCATCCGGTATGGAGGGAGCATCGAAGTCCCAGTACGGCACCTTATCCGCAGGGAGGCGGGGATGATGCAGAATGAAGTCGGCGATCCGTTCCGCCTGCCGCACATAGGCGGTGTCGCGGGTGAAACGGTACATCATGGTGAACCCGTACAATCCCCACGCCTGACCGCGCGCCCAAGCGGACGAATCACTGTAGCCCTGTGCGGTCTGCTTCCGGTGCGGTTGTCCGGTGACCGTATCATAGCTGACCACATGGTAGCTGCTTCCGTTTGGACGGAAGTGGTGCCGCATCGTGACGCCGGCATGCGAACGGGCCGCAGCGGTGAAGGAGGGCTCGGAGAACTCAGCCGCGCTCCGCAGAAGCAGTTCCATATTCATCATGTTGTCGATGATCACCGCGAACTGCCAGTGACGGTTATGCGTGTGCGTATCCCAGGAGCGCGTGGCGCCGATGACGGGATGGAAGCGGGTGAGCAGGGAACGCGATGCATTCAGCAATGCACGGCGGTAGAGCGTATCCCCGGTGATGCGGTACGCGTTGCCGTAACTGTTGTTGATCATGAACCCGACATCGTGATTGTCCGTGGTGTACTGTTCCCGTTCCACCCGGCGGGTGAACATCTCCGCGTACCGCCGGAGTGTATCATTGCCGGACGACTCGTACAGATACCAGAGCGTTCCCGGGAAGAATCCGCTCGTCCACCATTGCGACGTGCAGGTGACCAGCGCACCGTTCTTGTCCGTCGACCGGGGGAGCATTCCGGGCCGCTCCTCCAGCGATCGAGCCATCGCAAGACTCTGCCGGACGGATGCACGGAGCACCTCGTCGATGAGCGGCAGCAGCGGACGTTCCTTTGTCAGGATATAATGCTGTGCCAGCGGACCGCGCACCGGTCGTCCGTTCTTGTCCAGCATGGTCAGCTTCTCCTCGCCGACGCTGAACAGACGGCGCTCGCCGTTCATCGGACGCAGTTCGATCGTCCGGCCGTCAGACTTCCAGAGGAAGCGTCCGCTGTCCGTGAAGACCGCAGCGGACCGGCCGCGGTATTCCTGCTCCAGCCGGAACGTGCCGTTGCTGCGGAGCAGCACGGTCGTACCGATCCCTTCACAGTCCGCGCACGGCACGGTGCCGGTGTAGGTGCCGGACCAGTCGAGCGAGTTCCTGGAGGTATGCTCCTGAGCGTTCGCCGGAGCGGCGGATGCGCACAGGAGGATGGCGGTGACGATGAGGTGTCGCAGTCGGCTGCGTCGTGTATTCTTCATGCGGTGACGGATGATCGGTGCGGGAGGAAAACGAACAGCCCGCACACAGGGGCGGGCTGACGTTCGTTGCGGTGACCGTGATGCGGTACGGTCAGGCCTTCTTCGGCTGCTGGTTGAGCACCAGCCAGTAGTATCCCACGTTGCGGATCGCTTCGGCGAACTTCTCGAAATCGTCCGGCTTCACCACATAGCCGTTCAGTCCCAGATTATGCCCTTCGACGATATCCTTCTGCTCGCGGGAGGTGGTGAGCATCACCACCGGGATATCCTTGGTCCGTTCGTCCGCGCGGATCTCCCGCAGGACGTCCAGACCGCTCTTCTTGGGCAGCTTCAGGTCCAGCAGCACCACCTTCGGTGCATTGGCGATGGTACGCGATGCGAACTCGCCCCGGCAAAGGATGAAATCGACGGCATCCTCGCCGGTCTTCACCCAGACGAAGTTCTCGGCCAGGTTGTGCATCTTCAGTGCCTTCATGGCAAGTTCAGCGTGATGAGGATTGTCCTCCACAAGGAGGATGTTGACCGGTTGGTCAGACATGATGATGGTCCTTTCGATGATGGAATGTTCTTACGTCTGCAATGGCTGCGGTGACAGCGGCAGAGCGAACGAGAAGGTCGCTCCTTTACCCAATTCCCCTTCGGCCCAGACCTCCCCGTGATGGCGGTGGATGGCGCGCCGGACGATGGAGAGACCGATCCCGGTCCCCTCGAACTGTTCGTCCGTATGGAGCCGGGAGAAGACGCCGAACAGCTTCCCGGCATCCTTCATATCGAATCCGGCCCCTGAATCCTTCACAAAATAGATGTTCCGGTGCTCCTCGCTCCGTCCGCCGAGGGTGATCCTCCGTTCATCCTGCGCTAAAGTAAATTTAATCGCATTGGAAAGCAAGTTCGTCCAGACCTGCCGCAGCAGCAGCCGGTCCCCGGTCGCTTCGGGCATCGGCGGGATGTCGATGACGATGCGTTCCTTCGCTTCTGCGGACGCGATATCCTCGTAGGTCTCCTTCGCCAGCGCCTGCATGTCGATGACGGTCATCTCCAGCTCCTTCTTGTTGGTCTTGGAGAGCATCAGCAGGGCGGAGATGAGGTGCTGCATGGTCTGCGTGTTGCTGCGGATGATGGAGAGGAGGCGCTTCGCCTCATCATCCAGCTTGTCACCAAGATGCATCGCCAGGAACTGCGTGAAACCGTTGATGGTGAGCAGCGGTGCGCGCAGGTCGTGGGAGACGGAGTAACTGAACGCCTCCAGTTCATGGTTGGCGTTCTCCAGCTGCGCCGTCCGCTCCCGCACCCGCTGTTCGAGTTCGGCATTGAGTTTCCGCACCTCCTCCTCCGAACGCCGCATCGCCTCCTCGGCATGCACCCGGTCCGTGATGTCGCGCGCCACCGCCTGGAATCCGATGATCTGCCCTTCCTCCATCAGCGGCTGGACGTTCTGACCCAACCAGAACTCCCGTCCGTCCTTCGTCACCGCCGGGAATTCCAGGTACGACGTGAACTGACCGTTGAAGAACTGTGTAGCGTAGTACTGCCGCGCTTTGTTGCGGAAGGAGGGATGGATCAATTCCAGATAGTGCCGGCCCATGAACTCCTCTTCGGAGTATCCGAAGATCTTCAGACTGACCGGATTGACGTAGATGAACCGTCCCTCGCCGTCTGTCCGGTAGATGACATCCGCCGCATTCTCCACCAGACGGCGGTACTTCTCCTCGCTTTCGCGGAGGCGTTCGTAGAGTGTCTGCAGGTCGGCCGGTTCAGGCTGCATCGGTGCGGGATCGGTGTGATGGAACGGTCAATGATCGGTCGTGCTGATGAATGTAGCGACAAAGGAACAGGAGTGCAACGGTAACGCTATGAGAATGCTGTAACGACCCCGGACGATCTGCGGCGCCGGTCATGCCAGGATCGCTTCGATGGCGGCCAGTTCACCCGCAGTGAACGGACCGCGGCTGAGCGCCCCGGCAGCATCGGTCACCTGGGACGGTTTGCTGGCGCCGATCAGCACGGAGGTGACCCGCTCATCCTTCAGCACCCAGGCGAGCGCCATCTGCGCCAGTGTCTGTCCGCGCTGCTGCGCGATATCATTGAGTGCCCGCACTTTCGCCAGCTTCTCTTCGGTGATCTGTGCCGGTTTCAGGAAGATGCCGGAGCGGCCGGCACGCGAATCGGCCGGGATGCCGTGCAGGTAGCGGTCGGTGAGCAGTCCCTGCGCCAGCGGCGAGAACGGGATGCAGCCGACCCCTTCCGTGCCCAGCACATCCAGCAGTCCCCCTTCCACCCACCGTTCGAACATCGAATACTTCGGCTGATGGATGAGGCAGGGTGTGCCGAGTTCCCGCAGCATCGCGATCGCTTTCGCCGCATCCTCCGCTTTGTAGTTGGAGATGCCGGCGTAGAGCGCTTTGCCCTGGCGGACGATCAGGTCGAGCGCGGACATCGTCTCTTCCAGCGGCGTTCCCGGGTCCGGACGATGATGATAGAAGATATCCACGTACTCCAGTCCCATCCGTTTCAGACTCTGGTCGAGGCTGGAGACAAGATACTTCTTCGATCCCCATTCGCCGTACGGTCCTTCCCACATGTAGTATCCCGCCTTCGTGGAGATGATCATCTCGTCGCGGTACGGATGGAGGTCCTGTTTCATGATCGTGCCGAAGTTCTCCTCCGCCGAGCCGGGCGGCGGACCATAGTTGTTCGCCAGATCGAAATGCGTGATGCCGATGTCGAATGCCAGCCGGAGGATGGTCCGCGCATTCTCCAGGTCGTCCACATGACCGAAGTTGTGCCAGAGACCGAGCGAGATGACCGGGAGTTTGATGCCGCTCTTGCCGCAGCGGCGGTACTGCATGGACTGGTAACGGGTGGATGAGGCGGTGTAGGACATGATCGGTGCAGGATTGGTCATCGTCCGAGGTACATGTACCGCACCGGCAGTTTCGGCTGCCGCGGGTCGGACGTGTGGATGTACAGATAATTCTCCGTGAATGTACGGTTCGCGGGAGTGAAGGTGAACGGGATGGAGACCACCGCGCCGGGTGCGACCTCAGCGGCGGTGAATGCGGTGCGCACAGCGGTGTCCGGTACGGCGATCCGGGTGATGGTCACCGGTTCATCGAGTGTGTTGCGGAAAGTGATGTCCACTGTCGTCGTCGTGCCGACCGGGGAACCTCCGAAGTTCACCACCTGCATCGGCGGGACCGTTTCCAGCACGGAGGTGACGGTGCCGGTGATGCGTGCTTCCGAGTACGGCTGACGCGGGTCGTTGGTCCGGATGGTGACGATCTTGGTGATGCGGCCGGAGAATCCGAGCGAGTTGAAACTGATGATCACCGAATCGGAGGCGCCGGGAGCGATGAACTCGGCCGGCTGTTTGGCCGAGGTGCAGCCGCACGAGGTCTCCACGCCGAGGATGCGCAGCGGCTGGTCGCCGGTATTGGTGATCACCAGCGGCACCTGTTTCACGTCACCGTGGAAGATCGGACCGAGGTCGAACAGGATGCCGCTCAGTTTCACCGCAGGCTGTGCGGCGGCGGACGAGAGAAGGAGGAATGCGAATGTGAGAAGGAGGCCGCAGCGCTGCATCGTTCTGTCCATGCATGATCCGGAGATTGTCATGCAGAAAGATACTGTTTTCCTGCCTCAATATAAACCGGCAGCGTCCCCCGGGAACCGTTTCTCCAGCACGCTCCGCCGGTATCCGAAGATCCGCTCCAGCTGCCGTTTCACGATCAGTTCCCGCACCAGTCTGCCGAGGGGACCGAACGGCAGGGCGTAGCTGACGATATCCTTCATCTCCACGCCGCCCGGCACCGCGCGGAAGAGATGCTGATGGTGCCAGAAGGTGTACGGACCGAACCGCTGCTCGTCCACGAAGAAGTGCGGCGCCCGGACATGCGTGATCTCGGTGACCCAGCGGACCGGGATGCCGAACATCGGCTTCACGGTGTACTGGATGATGAGCCCGGCATACGTTTCATAGCCGGTCTCCGAGATCACCCGGAAGTCCATCGACGGCGGGGTGATATCCTTCAGATTGTGGGGATTGGAGAAGAACTCCCAGGCCTGGTCCAGGGAGATAGGAAGGAATTGCTGTTGTTCAAGGGTGTAGATCGTCATGGTCGTTCGCGGCTGAGATTCAATGGATGTTCTGGATAACACCGCGCCGCAGGACGAAGTTCAATAATTTTCCGTCACCATGCCCGGTCCGAAGTCCGGGAAGGTCCCCGCCGCATCGCTACGGGATCGTCAGCACCACATTCCCGATCTTCATCCTCGTTTCCACATACGCATAGGCTTCCACGATCCGGTCCAAAGGATAGGTCCTGTCGACAAGCGGACGGAATTTCCCTTCGGTCACAAGGCGGACAATGAACTCCACATCCTCCACTGTGAGGGTGGGGATGGGGAAAAGGACCTTCCTGCCGCCGGTGAAGGGGGTGATCAGGGCGAGGAACGGGTTCTGTGAACCGGGACCGAGTTCGGTGGACATGTAGATCCCTTTCGGGGTCAGGACCGGTTTGCATTCGCCGAAGGTCCGCGCACCGACGGCATCGAACACCACATCGAACCGCTGCGGCCGTCGGGTGAAATCCTCGCTCTGATAATCGATCACATCATCGGCACCGAGGGAACGGACCAGCTCCCTGTGGCTGCCGGCGCAGACCGCCGTTACATGCGCGCCGAAATACTTTGCCAGCTGGACCGCGGCGGAACCGATCGCACCGGTGCCGCCGTTGATGAGCCAGCGCTGTCCGGGAGCGATGCCGGCAGCGCGGAGATTGTTCAGCGCATAGTGCGCCCCCTCCAGGATCGGCGCTGCCTGTTCGTACGTCATCCCGTCCGGAATGCGCGTGAACGGCTGGTTCGCTTTCTGGATGATGTACTCCGCATGTGCGCCGAATTTCCACTCCTCGAATCCCACCACTCGGTCGCCCGGTGCATAGCTGCTCACCGCGCTCCCGACCGCAGCGATCTCTCCGGCGAAATCACAGCCGAGGATGTTGAGTTTGGGACGGAACAGTCCGCCGAAGAGACGGACGATCGTATACTCCGCCGAACGGAATCCGCAGTCGGTCCTGTTGACCGTGCTTGCGTGGACGCGGATGAGCACCTCATCCTCTTTCGGCATCGGTTTCGGTGCGGTACCGATCTTCACCACCTCCGGCCCGCCGTATTCATAATAGAGCGCCGCTTTCATCATCTCTTTCATCGTGGTCCATCCTTCATTCAATGTTTTCGCTTTTCCGCTCTTCTATGTTTCCTATGTTTCTATGTGTTTCCGTTTTTTGAATCTTGTAATCTTGATAATCTTTCAATTGCTTTTCCGCTCTTCTATGTTTCCTATGTTTCTATGTGTTTCCGTTTTTTGAATCTTGTAATCTTGATAATCTTTCAATTGCTTTACCGTTCTTCTATGTTTCCTATGTTCCTATGTGTTTCCGTTTTTGAATCTTGCAATTTTGATAATCTTTCAATCGCATTTCCGCTCTTCTATGTTTCCTATGTTCCGATGTGTTTCCGCTATTTGAATCTTGCCATCTTGATAATCTTGTAATCTTGATAATCTTTCAATTGCTTTACTGTTCTTCTATGCTTCCTCTGTTTCTATGTGTTTCCGTTTTTTTGAATCTTGTAATCTTGATAATCTTTCAATCTTGATAATTATCATTCTTTGAGTTTCCCAACGATCCACACCGCCCCGAACGCTTCCACCATGCTCAACGGCAGTGCATACGGCAGAATGCCGAACGGAAGCACGCCGAGATTG
Source organism: Bacteroidota bacterium (assembly GCA_013361065.1). Lineage (GTDB taxonomy): Bacteria > Bacteroidota > Ignavibacteria > UBA10030 > UBA8401 > UBA8401. Next base: position 48,362 of record JABWAK010000002.1, on the reverse strand, counting down.
CCGATCACCACCCACATCATCACGAAACCGATGAACCAGGAGAGGACGAATGTCTCGCGCAGATCGAACCGCGAGCGCAGGACGAAGATAACACCGGCGAACAGCAGCGACCAGATCCCCCACACAGCTCCGTTGACCGGATCGGCGGGGAAGGTGAGTCCCATTCTGCTGTAATGGTCCGTCCAATACGATCGGAGCAGGAACTGGTTGCGGACGAATTCCGAGATACCGATCCATGCTGCTGCGGCAAGGATGGGAAGGAGGCTGCGTTTCATATGTCTGTGCCCGTTGGGAGTGAAGAGTGGTTGATCTGTAAGAACGACTCAATATAGAGAATCGCACAACGCCTGTCCAGCATGGACCGGCAGGTTCATCGTGCCGATCGGCCGAACTCGGCCGGGGAACGGCCGGTGAAGGTGCGGAATTCACGGATGAAATGTGCCTGATCGAAGTACCCCAGCCGGAGCGCCAGCTGTGCCCAGTCGATGCTGCCTCCGTCCTTGATCGTCTCCACGGCATCGTGCAGCCGGTACCGCTTGATGAGCCACTTCGGTGTGATACCGACCGCATCGTGGAACAGCCGCTGCAGTGAACGGATCCCGAATCCGAACCGGGCGCCGATCTGTTCAACGGTGACGATCTCCCGCTCCTGCTGTACTGTTCCGGTGATCCTCCGGACGAGTGCGGTACGCTCATCCGGTTCCGGCAGCACTTCCCGCAGGAAGGACTCTGCTGCAACGATCTTGCTCTCCTCATCCTCCATCCACAGCATGCTGCGCTGAAATCCGGTCCCGGCCGCTCCGAAGATACTGCTGAGCCGCACAGTCCTGTCCGTATAGCCGGCCGCCGGTCCCTTCAGCAGCGGACGGAAAGCGCCGGGATGGAACTTGATGCCGAAGACCCAGCTGTTCCCCTCCAGCACCCGTTCGAAGGTGCGGGACGGGACGCCGTACACGAACGATCGACCCGGTTCGATCACAACATGGAAGGACGGATGGGAGAGGTTCATCCGGCGGACCGGTACGGCGAGGTTCCACCGGATGCCCCAATAATGTTCCACAAAGGCGCGTACGTGCTCCGTTGAAGGCTCATAGCGTTCGAAGTGCGCTCCCGCCGGGACGGGGGTGCGGTGGAGGATGCCGACCGGACGTGTTTGTTTCCGTGTGATCATGAGGCAGGATAGGAAAAATTTCCTGTAAATGGGAGCACACGAGGGAGCCTGTCGCGTTTTTGCAATCGAGGGCGGCCGCGATGCCGTATCTTTGTCCATCACATCGATCAATGTTCGGAGGAAGCAATGCTCAAGGATATGGTGCTGCAGCGGGAGGTCCGCATCAATGCGCCGGCAGAGAAGGTCTGGCTGGTGCTGACGGACCCGATTCTGGTGAAACGTTACCTGTATGGCACGACGATGACCGCGGAACCGTATGCCGGAGGATCGATCCGCTTCACCGGCGTCTGGGAAGGAACGGAGTATGTGGACAAGGGGACGGTGACCGGATACACGCCGAACGAGTACTTCGCCTACAGCTACTACAGCTCGTTCTCGCCGTTGCCGGACCTGCCGGAGAACTATGCCGCGATCGCGTTCACCATCGTACGGCAGCCATCCGGCTCTCTGCTGCAGCTGGAACAGCGCGGCTTTGCCGATGAGGCAGCGTACCGGCACTCATTGGAGAACTGGGGTTCCATTTTGGACACGATGAAAGCCCTTGCGGAAGAATGACCGGACGGGTTATTCCTCCGCCGCGCCCCGCTTCGAGGAAAGGATCTTGATCAACGGAACAGCTGTCACGGCGCCATAGACCGCGCCGCCGGCGATCATCAGCAGAAGGTTCAGGGCGAACAGGACGAGATTGTTGCTGCTGAGATACTTCGTATAGTCGATGGCGAGCACCGTTGCCGTGCCGAGCACCCATCCGGACCAGCCGGCGAAGAGCCAGCGTGATGCGGAAAACCCTTCCCGCCTCAGTATCAGCGTCTGCCACAATGCAGCAGCGGCGCCGCCGAGAGCGGTGCTGTACTGCAATGCCTCAGGACCGGTGGTCATGCCGCCGTACTTCTTCAGAAGATCGAACAGGAGGAACGGCACGGCGACACCGACGATGGAAGCGATCAGCCATCCACTGCCGATGCCGTGCGTTCTGTGCAGCAGCCGCCATTGCAGCACGCCGACGCTCAGCCCCATGCTGAGCCCCAGATAGAACTGGTATCCCTCCAGTCCGATGGCATCGAAAGTGCCGGAGGTAAGGATCACCAGGAAGATGCCGGCCAGCCAGCCAAGGAAGCAAGCGGTGATCCAGCGTCGGGGAGTGAGGGGGATGCGTTGGTCCATTGGTCCTCCGGTCAAGTTCATGCAAACGGGGAAAGATGGAACGAAAAAGGAAAAGAATCAACCGGCAGTTTCGGTCGTTGGATGATGCTGCCGATCATCCCTCTGCCACTTTGTTCAGCACCTGGACGAATAACCGCACCGGCTGGGCGCCGGAGACGGCGTATTTCTCATCGAACACGAAGAACGGCACCCCGCGCGCACCGACCTGCTGCGCCTCATAGATGTCCCGCTCCACATCTTCGGCAAAGTCCTTCCCGGCGAGCATCGTCCGCACTGCGTCAGCATCGAGTCCGGCGTCCGCAGCCAGCTGCACGAGAGTGTCGTGGTCCGCGGTATTCTTCCCCTCGGTGAAGTAAGCGCGGAAGAGACGTTCTTCCACCTCATCCTGTGTACCGAACCGCTTCGCGAAGTGGGAGAGACGGTGCGCATCGAACGAATTGGCGACGATCGCTTTGTCGAAATCGTACGTCAGTCCCGCATCCTTCGCCATCTCGGTCACCCGCGCATTCATTGCCTGCGCCTGCTCCAGAGAGATCCCTTTGATCTCTGCCAGGTATTGATTGATATTCCGGGAGGGATCGGTGACCATGCCGGGATTCAGCTGGAAACTCTTCCATTCCACCGTGACGGAACCCCTGCCGGGGAACTCCTGCAATGCTGCTTCAAAATGACGTTTCCCGATGTAACAGAACGGACACATCACGTCCGACCAGATCTCGACTTTCATGCGCTCACTCCATGGTGTTTGCCGTGTCACGGCATGTGTTCAGGAGAAAGATACGCAATGTTGCCGAGCATACAAAATCTTCACCGCAAGGAACGCAAAGCACGCAAAGAAGAAATGCGCGTCGATGCGCCGCTTCGACCCAGAGGTAGGACGGGATGTTATCCCGTCCAGAAAACTTCACCACAGAGGACACGGAGAGCACAGAGAAGAGGAGGAGACTTGGCATCAAACTGCGACCCAAGTCCGGTAGGACGGCGTTTACGCCGGCAATCAAATATATACGTTACCACAAAAACACAGAGCCACAGAAGAAATTGTAGTTCGAAGCGGTGCTTCGACCCAGTTGTAGGACGGGATGGTATCCCGTCCCGTAAAACTCAATTGTCACTGGTGACGCTCACCAAGGGAAGACAACCGGCGCGGCATTACTGCCGGACATTGTACCGGATGCCGGTAAGTCTGAACGTTCCGTAGACGAACGGTCCGTCCGGATAGTGATACACCGCCTCTCCATACGTGGCGATCTTCCTTCCGTCGAACTCACGATAGTCGGAGAGCGGGGTCGTCCACCGCACATTCCGCATCGTTCCGTCCCCTTCCAGCGCATAGCGGTCGTCCGAGATGAAATCGACCAGCGCACCTTCCTCATTGAACAGCAGCGTTGCACGGACGCGGTAGGGTCCGTTCGTGAAGGTCACCCCGGCGGAACGGGCATCGATCTCCTTCCAGGCGAAGCACGGCGCGGTGAGATATGCCGGTGCGAAGACGCAGATATCGTTCAGCATCGTCACCGTTTCCGCCGTGGTCAGCGTATCACCGGCGATGTCGACCACGTTGAACATGTTCGCCACACGGACGATGAACGTGGCCTGTGTGTCGCGGTAGACGTGCAGCGCCTGGAACGGGACGAGGAACATTCCCGCCTTCATCGTGAAGATGCGCGTACGGTCGGTGAGGATGTTCACCTGCTGCGATGTTGCTTCCATCGGCTCGTCCCCGCGCTTGCGGACCATCTGCGCATCGAATGTCATTGACATATTCTGCGGTACCGGCCGGCCGACAGCGCCGGTGTAGCGAAGATAGTTCTGCACCGGGAGAGGCAATCCCGCCAGATCGTGTTCGGTCAGGATATGTTCCGGTGCATTCGTTTGGTGCTGCAATGCGTCGGCGGTGAGCTGTTCGTAACGGGTCTGGACCGTGGTGCAGCCGGCAGCCAGCAACGCTGCGGCGATGATCGGGAGAAGGGTGGTCGGTTTCATGGTGTTCCTTTCATCGTTCAGGGGGAGCCGGATGTTTTTGTATCAAATTTACGTATCTTGAACGGCGTAGTTGATAGTCATTATTCGCTATTTTGCCATGACCCCCGAGTTCGAACGCCTCTTTTCCCGCTATCTTTCCATCCTTTCCCTGCAGCAGTTCGATGAGCGGGATATCGATTATTCCCACCTGGAGAAGCATCTCGGCTTCCTCCGTCAGCTGGCGCTGGTGGAGAACAGTTCCGTGGCGGTGATGGACCTCTACCGTCAGCGGTATGCATTCCTCCAGTCAAAGTTCCTTCCGGTGATCGGACTGGAACTGGAGACGGTCATGCAGCAGGGACCCCGCGCACTCTTCAGCATCATGCATCCGCAGGATATCCCTGTCGTTCTGGAAACATTACAACGGGGGAACGGATATCTGATCGGTCTTCCGGCGGCGGAGAAGAAGGAGCATAAGATCATCTACGATTTCCGGCTCCGGTCAGCGAAAGGAACGTATGCGCGGTTCATCCAGCAGCTGCTTCCGCTGGAGCTGGATGCGCGGGGGAATATCTGGCTGATGCTGATGCTCAACGATATCGTCCCGGAGCGGGGAGAGGAGATGCCGCCGCAGCGGAGCGTTGTGAACATGCGGACGGGGAAACAATGTGTCTTTTCCGATGAGGAGTCCGGACGGACGGTGCTTTCCAAAAGGGAGATCGAGATCCTCGGAATGCTGTCGAAAGGAATGGGAAGCAAGCAGGTGGCGGACGAACTCTTCCTGAGCGTGAACACCGTGAACAATCATCGCCGCAACATCCTGGAAAAGACCAATACCGAGAACACCGCAGAAGCGGTACGGTATGCGGTCAGTCTGGGATTGGTGTAAGAACGATCACCACAGAGACCCAGAGAACACAGAGAAGAAAGAACTGTAACAAAGGATGGTATCCCGTAGAAACGGTGAGCGTCACCTCACTGCACGTCACCCTGAAGAGCGCCACGATATTCTTCCGGTCAGCGCGATTTCAGGGTCTTTCCGTATAGAATAATGCTATCCTTAGGCTTAGCGTGGGAAGGCATCATGCTCAACACGCTCATCGTCAACGGTCTTAGTGGTGAACCTCTCCGCTGATATTCGCCGCTGCCGCCGCACCTTTCGCCTGCACCTGCCGGTGCACCACGCCCATCAGCACCGCTCCGACGATCATCATTCCCACCGTCACATAGCCGAGATAATTGTAGTTCACCAGCGCACCCTCCGCCGTTTTGCCGATGAACATCCCGGCGATCACCGATGCGATCCCGCCCGACACCTGCTGCAGCGATGAACTGATGCTCATGAATGCCCCGCGGTCCGTCAGTTCCGGCACCGCCGTCATCGTGGTGGTAGCGGGGATCATCCGCGAGACCATGCCGGTGAAGAAGATGATGTTGATGAGCACCACCTCCCACAGCGGTGTGATGCCCATGTTGGTGTAGACCACCACCATCACAGCGGCGATCGCCGTGCCGATGGTGAACATCCGGAGCGCGCCGATGCGGTCGCTGAGACGCCCGACGATCGGCAGCACGATGATGGTCGTGATGCCGGTCGCCATGAAGACGAACGGCAGCTGCTCCTGCGCGATGCCGACATTATAGACAAGGAATGCGCTGGAGAAGGGCATCAGCAGGAATCCACCGAGGGTGAGCGTGGTGGTCGTGGAGAACGAGGCGGTGTACCGCTTCTCGGAGATGGTGCGCCAGAGATGCTGGAACGCATTATGCGAGGCTCCGCCGGCGGCGAGATGGTCGTCGATGGGACGCACCAGCTTCATCATGGCGATGCCGGCCGGGACGCCGATCGCGACGATGAGCATGAACGGCGCATGCCATCCGAACTCGTTCGCCAGATAGACGCCGAGCGGGATGCCGGCCACCTGTGCCACCGCGAAGGACATCTGCACGAATCCCATCACCCGGCTCCGCGCGTTCAGCGGGAAGAGGTCCGCCACGATGGCGAGCGAAACGGAGGCGATCACGCCGCCGAAGATTCCGGTGATGATGCGCGCAACGAGCAGGAAGGTGTAGTCGGTCGCAATGCCGCAGAGGAAGGTGCCGAGGATGAAGCCGGCATAGAAGAAGAGCAGGAAATGCTTCCGGTCGTACCGGTCCGCGAACCCCGCCGCCAGGAATCCGGAGAGACCGGCGCTGAAGGCGTACGCGGAGACGATGGTGCCGAACTCCCCCGGGGTGATGTGCATGATGCTCATCAGCAGGGCGCCGAGCGGCGCCACGATGATGAAATCAAGGATCACCGTGAACTGGATGAATGCCAGCACGGCGATGATGAAGATCTGGTACCGGGTGAAAGCGGTCTGCTGCGGTTGTTCGTTCATATCCGAACGGTTCCTTTCAATATTCATCCAGCGGCAGCGGACGGTCCGCTCTGCCGCGTCTTTGTGTTCCCCGCCGGATCGGTGTCAGTACCGCGCCCCCATCTCCACATTGGAACGGAAGAACGCCTGCGCCATCTCGCTGGCGGTCACGTGCGGCACCGTCACTTCACGGACGGCCACCGGCGGACTCTTCGGGTCGGTGTACAGTGCAATCGAGACCGTATTCTTCGTATCATCGCCCGTCAGGACGATCTGCCGCCCGGCGGTCGGATCCGGCACCTGTTCGGACATCGCCACACTGTCCGGCCAGAGCGGCATCCCGCTCGCCTGCGCCTGCGCCCGGTCCATCTCATCCCCCATGCTCTCTCCGATCGGCAGTTCTGCGGCGGCCAGGTCCGAGAAGAGATAATGGACGAACTGCGTAGCTTTGCATTCCGGGTATGCTGCCGCGAACATGGAATTGCCGAGCCGCATCGGCGATGCGAAACGTTCGATCACGGCGGCCGCCTGTTCCAGATCCGCCGGAACCTCGGGCTCCGCCGTGCCGCAGGAGAACAGAAGAAACGCTGCAACGGTGCACAACCATCGACTCATAACGCCTCCGTTCAATAGTGGAAAAGAAGAGGATCTATTTCAGCAGGACGACCTTCATCTGCCGCACAGCCGGTCCGGCCCGCATCACTGCAATGTACACACCGCTGGCGAACCGGGCAGCATTCCATTCCACGGCATAGGTGCCGGCGGGACGATGGTCCTGTAGCACGGTTGCAGCCCGTTCTCCCAGCATGGTATACAATTCAAGCACCACCGGTGCCGTTCCGCCGCTCCCGCCCTGCACAGCATCGGCCGGCACCGTGAAGCGGAACGTGGTGACGGGGTTGAACGGATTCGGATAGGCGCTCAGTGTGAGCGTCCGCGGGATCATCTCCTCTCCTTCCACTGCGGCAACCGAGCCGTTCGATGCCAGCGGTGTGGGAGCCATACTGGTCCACGGTCCGCTCCCGTTCGGCAGCCGGCCCATCGAGATGTTCGCCGTCTGCGGTCCGAAGGAGATGGAATCGAGTACCGTCACCCCGTCGCTGTCGGTCAGTGCAAGGAACTCGCCGCCGGCGCTCAGTTTGATGTTAGCGTGCACGCCGGGCTGCGTCAGCTCCTCATCGCACCAGACCATCAGATAACCGCCGGGAGGGATGCTCAAGCCCGGCTGGGTGAACCGGTATTTGGTGAGCGAGGTCGCTTTGTCCGTCAGATACTTCCCTGTGATGGTCACCGCCGCCGCTGTTGGATTGTACAGTTCCACCCAGTCATCATACTGTCCGGACGGGTCGGGGATGGTCGTGTTGTCCGCCATGAATTCGTTGATCACCACCGATGTGCCGGGGAGGTCCGGTGCGGAGACACGGACGGAACCGCTGCGCGGGAAGACCGAGGACTGCGAAAGAGAATCCTCCGCGACGATGCGGAAGGTGCCGTTCCCGCCCGGACCGAGCGGCGGGAGCACTGCGGTCCAGCGGTCCGCCTCTTCCACCAACCGTGTGCCCGGTACCGGTGTGCGCTGCATGGGATGGAGCTGAGCGGTTCCTCCCGCCGGTGTGTACTGCACCCAGAGCGCACGGAGACCGATGGCAGCGTAGGCGGAGGCTTGCACCGTCAATGAATCGGTTGGGGAGGGGACGGACGGGATGACGCCGATGCGGTACACCATCGGCGGCGCGGTGACGGAGGTGAGCTGCGCCGGAAGTGAACTGCTCCGGGCATTCACGAACTGTTTCAGTCCCATCTTCACATGCTGTTTGGAGTACGGACCGGTCCCGAAGGAGTTCATGAAATCGGCGATCGTGAATCCGTAGTCCATCGTGCGGTAGGTATCCTCCAGTGCCGCGGAGAGGATCGAATCCTTCAGCCGGTCCAGCCGGGACTCCCAATGGCGGAGCGCGTATGCCGTATCGAGCGAGAACCGGAGGAAGTGCGTGTACAGATCGCGGTACTGCGGGATGGTGATGATCCGGTCCCAGAGCGGACGGGAACCGGCGGCTGCTTTCGGGTAGGAGTACGGGTTCGCGGCGGACCAGTTCACCGAGAACCAGTCCACGCCGAAGGTATTGTCGTAATCGTACGGGATCACGATGAACTTCCGTGTCTGCGGGTCCAGGTACAGGTAGTAATTGTTCATCAGCGAGCGGTAATCATCCCACGAGCCGACGAGCGTGTTCACGGCGAAGTACTGCAGCAGGCGCTGAATATCCATCACCCTCTCCAGCGAATCGGGCAGCGCTCCGGCGGTCGTATTGTTCACGATGGCGATGAGGCGCGCCAGCGGCGTATAATCATCCCCGGTGCCCTGCGAGAGTTCGTACGCACGCGTCGTGGCGTTGTTCATCACCTTCTTATAGAGGTCGGGATCCGTGCCGAGGTACTTCAGGTCGGCCGGATAGAGGCATTTCCAGAGCGTTCCGCCGTCGTCCGCGAACCGCCGCGCCAGAAAATTCTCGTCCACATGCTCCACGTTCACGTACAGACCGTAGTATCCGCCGTTGATGAACACCCGCGCATGATTGGCGCGCGTGGCGGTGATGCCGAGGTCCCGGAACATGTCGAACGACAGTTTGCTGCGGATGATGGAAGGATCGTTGTGCTCGCCGTTCAGATTCAGTTTCTCCACGCCGTGGAACTTCCGTCCTTTGAGGAAGGAATTGAACGACACTTTGAACGATTTCTTCTTCGCGGCCCTGCTGGTGTTGCCCCGCAGCCGGAAGCCGATGGAATCCACCGACTCGTCCAGCCATCGGTTGCGGAAGCGGACCGAGGCGACATGTTCACTGTCGCTCTGTTCATTGGCATAGATCCATTGCAGGGCTGTTGGATCGATGGTGATATCGATGCGGGCAACGGAGGTATCGGAATAGATCTTCCAGCTGTCGTCCGATTGAGCGCGGAGAAGTCCGGGCGGAATGAGAATGACAATGAGAAGGAGTAAGAATGATCGTTTCAGCATGGATGCGTTCGTTGGAGGTGATGGACAGAGGACCGGTACCGGTTCAGTACGGTCAGCGGACGGAGAAGGAGTGGCGGGAGGGCGGTATCACCGTTCCATCCCGAACCGTTCGTTCCGTTCGCATTTGGTGATGAAATAGCGGAGCCGCGTCCGGAACACGGAGGGCCGGTCCCGCGCTCCGTCGATCCACGCAACGCGGATGCGGCGGTAGGGGAGCGGGAACTTCTGATAATGCTGCCAGGCCGCACGGTTCTTCCGGATGGCGGCGAGGATATCCTTCGGGAAGGTGTACGCTTCCGGCAGGCGTCCGTTCGCATCCAGATGGTGCGCCAGCGCCGTCATCCCGGCCTTGCGCATCTTTTTGGAGGCGATCAGCCGCAGGATCCGTTCCTTGTTCAGGCCGGACAGGACCGAGCCGGGACGGCGCGGTGAGAACCGCTGTGCATACCGTTCCGCGTCGATCGCTTTCGTTGTGCTGTCGATCCAGCCGTAGCAGAGCGCTTCTTCCACCGCAGCGTGGTACGGTATCCGCTTCTTGGAAGCACCCTGTTTGTAATAGATGAGCCAGATCTCGGAGGCGGTCGCATGGTGCTTGGCGAGCCAGGCACGCCAGACGGAGCGGTGAGGGGTATAGAATGTTGTGCCGATCTTCATGGGAGGTACGCCGGTCCGCGTTGTCAGCGGCTGCCGCTGCCGAGCCAGTGCGCTGCTTCATCCGCCGACGCGAACACACGCACATTCACGCCGAGGATGTTCGCCAGATTCTCTCCGAAGGCCACCGTGGTGCGGTGGTGGTCCCGGTTCAGGTCCACGTACGCGATGCGCAGCTTCCGGTCCCGTGCGTACCGTGCGTGGGTGCGGATCACCTCGAAGACGTCGAACGTATCGAGTCCGTCGCCCTGCAGCTGTTCCTCGATCAGGATATCCTTCACGCCGTGCTCCTCCGATGCTGCGCGGATCTCGGTGAGGTACCGGTCCACGTTGCGGATGGAGTTCGTTCCGGTGACAACGGCATGCAGTGCGGAGCCGCTGCGGGTGATGGAGATGGAATAGTCCATGGGGGTGCGGGTTATGGGCGGCGGCGCGCTTTCAGGCTGTCCGGCGGATAGAGTGCGCGCATGGAGTCGTGCGTGGCGCTTACCCAGGCATAGATGGTCTGCCGCTGTGCGTCGGTCAGCACGGCATCCTCGTGCATCTTCAGGTAATCGGCGATCGGCATCAGGCTGTCGCGCACCAGTTCCGCCACCTCTTCCATCTTGTGGAACTGTTTGCGGGGACGGTACGATGCGAACTCGGAGAAGTTCAGCTCCTTCTTGCCGTGCACCACATGGTCATTGATCATCCCGCCGATCGGCTGGATCTCGGCATACCAGGGGTACCGGGTATTGTTGCTGTGGCAGTCGTAGCACGCCACGGTGAGGATCGCTTCCACGCTGTCCGGAATGGGGAATTGCGTCGAAAAATGACGGGTCTGGTCATTCGAATCGTTCTTCACGGGCCGGTCGAACTGTTTGGCAGCGGCAAGGATGAGGACCGCAGCGAGTGCGTGAACGAGGAGACGTTTGATCATGGGAACCCTAAGTTATTGGACGATACTGTCCGGTACCGGACGGAAAGAAACTACCATAATATACGGAATTTTCGCGATTTCCGCTGTACGGCGGTACCGGCCGCCCCGGGGATCGCCGCCGCAGTCAGATACCGTCATGAGGACAAACGTTGGCCGGGCGGCAGGATGGAAATTGTGCAGCTTCAAGGGATATTGAACGCATCATTGTGCTGCATGATGCGAACGGGGATTAATTTTTTTTGACGAGCCCGTCCTGCCGTTGTTGGGCGGGGTTTGCCCCGCAATGGTTCTATTCGGGGTTCTATTATGATATGGTTAAGCAGTTTTATTATCATTTCTCTTTGCCTTGTTAACCGCGTTTGGGATCGTCTCTCTGAATACTTTGACAATCCTTGGATTAGCTTGTTCAGAATTTATTCGAACAGAATATGTATGCGCTTCTCGCAAGATATGTTCAGTGACAGCAAAATCCACATTCTTGTAGAATGGACTAGATTTAGACATCACTTCATATCGATATCGATACAACTTTTGTTCTCGCAAGTATTGACTTTGGACAATTCGAATTGTAATTCTTTGGCCGATTGCAAGCACACTGCCAATTTTAGTTTTTCGATCAGACATCTTGCGTCGAACAATTGTTGGTGAAAGTGCCTGATTAAATGGTATTGAAGAGGATATCTTAGCGAGTTTGTCCACTGCTTTATTGTGAGGGTCTGTCGAGTGACCCTTTACTTTAGTGAATTCTACCCTACGTCGGCATTTGCGAATAGCTTTTAATAGCTCCTTCCAAATAGTGGCATTCAACACGGGAGCTCCTTCTTTTCGAGTCCATCCATTCTTTGACCAACGAAACAGAGCATTGTGGAAATTGTCAACAACGTATTTGGAGTCGCTGTAAATCACTACTTTTGTGAATCTTGCTAAGTCAGGATAGTCGTCTAAATGATTCAATGCCAATACGCAAGCTTGTAACTCCATTTCTTGACTGGTGGCATTAGGGTAACCAGGTAAATTAAGATCGGTCGAAATTTCCGCACCACTTTCGTTTACATAAATATACCTTATTCCAACACCGCCGCGCCGAGGAGTTGACCTTGACGAACCGTCAGTATATATATTAATCACTCTTTCGTCTATCATTGATATACTCGGAAACCGCCTAACGGATGGCGACTAAACTACGTGAAGACGTTTTACTGCGACCACGCGCTTTATTTTTAATATGCTGAATACTGACGAATCGTATGTTGAGTTTAGATTTCATGACACTTGGGACTTTTTCGAGGCCACAGTTGCAACTGTCTGTTCCGCAATGCTTCTATGCGGGGTTCATTGTTAATATGGCAGAGCGATTGCAAAGAATAGAATAATTAAAGAATATATCCTTTATACTTGAAGTCTCTAATTTTATCATCCTTAATAGTGAAAGAAAATAGCATACAATCTCCTCCAACCTCAAACCTATTCATTGATACACACAACGTGGTTTGTCGATCTCCGTTAATGGTACATCTATTCAACCATTGAACCACGACAATCAATCCACCATGCCAATTTAAATCTGAGTTTAGCGAATCATGATAGGAATCACCTAAATATGAATCAAATTGAGGCCGTGGGTACTCACCCGTTTGTTTCTCAATAGCTTTACAAAACATCTCTCCTGTTAATTCACCGCTGGTTAACAAATTAGTAAGTTCAGGATCAGTGAAGGAAACACCTGAATATCCGTTACAACTATCGGTCCCCGAATGAAGAATTGTAGAATCAAACCAATTTGATAAATATACACGGACTGAATCTGCACAAAATGCAGTGTAGTCCATTCCTTTATAAATAAATACCGATCTCTTCGTTTGAGGAGAATAACAACCATTATGTAAAAGCGAAAGGAGCACTATAAACAGCAGGATTAGCGTTGATTGATATTTCATAGGGGATTATTAAGAATAGCAATCATGTATCGGATGGCGGATAAGCTATCCCGTAACCATTCAGGGTCAGAGGTCAGTGCTCATGTATATAAAATGAGCTTTCGTATCCTAAGTTGTATGCTGACGACTCAACACTTGAGTTTCAGAGCGCATGCCTGCCGACAGGCAGGAATGCGGTTGCGGGGTCAGTCATGAGCCGCTTGTTAGGCCGTTTCATCGCGGACGGCCCGCACGCAGCCTGCCATCTGAGATAACAAAAGGGATTTCTATTCTGCAGGGCACTTTCCGGTAGTCACTAAGTGCGGGGATCCAATTCGGCATTCCCGATACTAACTTCATGAGTAATTCAAGTGTCTTAGGAAGGAGGACGCTCATCCTACCTTCTGCCACTTCAACATTGGATACCGATCCATTGCAGGTTATTGTACAAGAGACACTCACAATGCCGAAAATGCCATCAAGAGATTCTTGCCTGTTGAATCCCTGTTGGAAGTAGGCGTCATATGCCTGTACTCCTCCTATAAACTTGGGTGGAATGGTCACGTAGGACGATCCCCGCGTTACTCCTCGATGGTCGTAGATTGAATAGAGGACGGAGTCTATACATGCCGAACTTGAGCTTTCATAGAATCGGACCAAATACGGCTGAATATCTTTCGTTCGCCATGCACTTCGGTAGGCATTTGCTTTGAGGAAGGCGCGATCCGGAAATGCGCCAGAATCAGTATATGTCCAAAGCTCAGTCTCTGCCACTTCATATACCATAAACCGATGTTCGGGTGCTGACGGGACAACTACGTTACCTTCTATCACCTTGTAGATTTCGTAAGCAAGTTGGCTCTTCTCTGCCACACTTTTAATGACTCGGCCGTAAATATGACGAGATTGACCGCCGACTTCCACCACAAAGGAGAGAACTATTCTGTCACCGGAAATTATGAGTGTATCGATGCCGTAGGGTGGGCGGTCACACGTCCACACTCCAGCAATTGGGATCTCCTCAATTGAGTCCTGTGAAAGTGCAAATTCACTGGAAAGACAAAAAAAGGCCAATACCAGAACTAAAAAGAACTTCAATCTCATGGTAACAACTCTCTGGTTGAAAAACGGCCCAACATAAGATTAGATAGAATTTATCAATGATTATTTATTTAAATGTGAATTATACGGAATGCCCCCCCCATCACAATCTCATACCGTAAATTGATCTTTTTGACACGGATAAGCAACAGTGTAGAATAAAAATATACCGCTATCGCCAACTACTGCATCTCCGGCGGTAACGGCATCCCCGCAGAGCACATTCTAACCGAAAAAAATGTAAATTTTTGACCATTCGCCCTTGACCCTCACGCAACGTCAGTGCGTATATTTGTAGGGTGATGCAGCAATCCCTGAACAGACACCCTTCACATTCATCAGCATCCTCCATGGGAACAGCACCGACCCTGTATACCGTCCGCCGGCTTGCCGCGCTCTCCGGCGTCAGCATCCGCACGCTCCATCATTACGATGCCATGGGACTCCTCGTCCCGTCGCAGCGGAGCGAGAAGCGGTACCGGCTCTATGACCGGAACGACCTGCTCCGTCTGCAGCAGATCCTGTTCTACAGTGCGCTCGGATACCCGCTGCGCGAGATCGTCCGCGTGCTGGATGATCCGGAGTTCGACCTTGCCGCTTCATTACGGTCCCATCGGGAGCAGCTCGAGAAGGAACAGGGACGGCTGTCGGTGCTGCTGCACACCATCGAACGAACGTTGAACGATATCGAGAAAGGAACGACCATGGTCACGGACAAGGAATTGTACGACGGCTTCACACCGGAGCAGGCCTCGGCATACAAGGGGGAAGCAGAGATGCGCTGGGGGAAGGAGCGTGTTGCGGAATCCGAACGGCGCGTACGGGCGCTGACGAAGGAACAGTGGCGCGCATACAAGGAGCGGTCGGATGCCCTGCACCGCCGGCTGGCGCTGCTGATGACGAAGGACCCGGCCGATGCCGAGGTGCAGCGCGCCGTGGAGGAGCATCGCAACTCTATCGAATTCTTCTATGATGTCACGGAGGAGATCTACCGGGGATTGGCGGCGATGTATGTGGAGGACCCGCGGTTCACCGCCACCTATGATGCGTATGCACCGGGACTGGCGCAATTCCTCAGTCGCGCCATGCTCGTTTACTGCAAGAACGGCATGCAGGTGCGTTGATCAGCGCGATCGTGAGGGCCGCCGCACGGAACGCCGCGTCGATCGGACGGAGTGTGTCGCTATCAACCCAGATATTATGCCTGGACAGCAGGTTCGGTGCATTCCACCGTATCGTGCGCACGCGCTGCAGGAAGGGAGGAGCGGAGGAAAGGGTTATGCGAGATACCGTTCCTTGATGATCGACAGATGATGCAACTCGTGTCCTGCCAGCATGTACGCGATGGCGCGGACCGACACCGGATTCTCATTCGCCGTACCGATGCGTCCCCATGCTTCCTCCGGAAGATTCCCCAGCAGCGTCAGTGTTGCCTGACGGACGGCGGCGTATTCTTCCAGCAGACTGCTGCTGCTCCGCGTGTTCGCGGCGGAGGTCGGCACATAATCGTCCTGTTCATATCCCGGAAGAGGCGTGGTATCTCCGCGCGCGATCGTGAGCGCGCGATAAGTGAAGATCCGTTCGGTATCGATCACATGCAGCAGCGCCTCTTTGATGGTCCACTTCCCCTCGGCGTAGCGGTATTCCCACCGGTCCGCAGGAATGGCGGTCAGGAACGCATCGATCATCTTGCGGTTCGTATAGAGATGCTGAAGGATCATCCCGTCCTCCGGCACCAGGGAGATGTACCGGTCATAGTACGGCGCGTATTCGTCCGGGCGGGGCTTCATGATCAGTTTCATCGTTGCTCCTGTTTGGCGATGGATGCGAAGTAAGCCCCCGCCAGTGCGCAGGGGATGTACGATGCGAGCGCGGAGATCCAGAGTTTGAGCGGATGCGGGACCATCATCATGCCGGTCACCGCGAACATCGTGTAGAATGCGCCGACGATCAGTCCGTTGCGGTATCCCTTCTCGGGCTGGATGACGCCCGCCGTGAATCCGCCTGCCAGTCCGGCCAGCACCATCCCGGCCAGCGACATCAAGTACGGTCCGGTCGGCATCCCGGCAAGGTACTCCTGCAGGGCGGCGAGGTTCTGCGGCGACACCTCCGGCGGCAGCGGAAAGAACGCGCGGTTCGCAATGTTGGTGAGGGCGGAGAGGATGCCGGCGCCGAACATCCCTCCGACGATCGACATGAGGGTCAGTTTCATAGGGGACTCCGTTGATTACAGATAACCGGCGGCACGGCCGATTCCGACGATGCCGACGAGGATCCAAAAGATGTTCAGGACGGTGTATGCCTTGTCCTTCTTCAGGATCGCACACCAGGAAAGCATCACCGCATCCGCCGTGTTGAAGAGCCAGACGAACAGGAACGGACTCTCCGGGCCCAGCCAGCTGACGAGGGTGAAGCTGAAGATCCGCATCAGCACGCCGGTCATTTCGATCGCGGCGATGTGGCGCAGGATGAGTGTGTTCGCGCTGTGGAGGAAGCCGGATCCGCTCATGTCACCTTGAACCAGGAGGCGGTCATAGCGGCGAGCAACCCGTGTTCCTGCCGGTGGTGATACTCATTGGTGTGCGGGTCGTACGCGTAATCGTCCTTCCACGCGTCGATATTCCGCGAGATCTGCTGCAGCGCATCACCGATGTACCGCACTTCCTCTTCGGTGGTGGTGGGGTGGAGCGAGATGCGGACCCAGCCCGGTTTGTCCGAGAGGTCACCGGCATTGATCTTGTCGGTGATCGATTTGCTGTGCTGCTTGTCCACATGCAGCAGGAAGTGTCCGTAGGTGCCGGCGCAGGAACAGCCGCCCCGCGCCTGGATGCCGAAGCGGTCGTTGAGCAGCTTCACGGCGAGGTTGTAATGGATATGGTCGAAGTAGAAGGAGAACATGCAGAGCCGCTCCCGCACGTGCTCCGCCAGCAGATGCAGGTGCGGCACCTGTTCCATCAGACCGAACATCATCGTTCCGAGTGCATGCTCGCGCGCGGCGATCCGGTCCGTGCCCATCTGCTCCTTCAGCTGCACCGCCAGCGATGCGCGGATCGCCTGCAGGAATGCCGGCGTTCCGCCGTCCTCCCGGACCTCGATATCGGGCGAGAACATATGCTCGCCCCAGGGATTCGTCCAGAGCACCGTTCCGCCGCCCGGCTGGTCCGGGGATTTGAGCGTGTACAGACTCCGGTTGAACAGCAGCACGCCGGGTGTGCCGGGGCCGCCGAGGAACTTGTGCGGTGAGAAAATGACGGCATCCAGACGCTGGTTCGCATCGGCCGGATGCATGTCGATCTCCACGTACGGCGCGCTTGCGGCGAAATCGACGATGGCGATGCCGCCGGCCTCGTGCATCACCGCTGCCAGTGCATGGTACGGCGTGGCAATGCCGGTCACATTGGAGCAGGCGGAGAAGGAACCGATCTTCATCGTGCGGTCCGCATACTTCAGGAGCGCTTCACGCAGACTCCCCACATCCGTCAATCCGTCCGCATCCGGCTCCAGCACCACCACATCGGCGATCGTCTCGTACCACGTGGTCTGATTCGAATGATGCTCCATATGCGTGACAAAGACGACCGGACGTTCATGCTCCGGGATCTCGATCCGTTCCCGGTACCGCTCCGGCACCTTCACGCCGAGGATCCGCTGGAACTTGTTGATGGCGGCGGTCATGCCGGAACCGATGAACAAGAGCACATCATCGCCGTCCGCATGCACATGCTTCTTGATGATCTCATGCGCATGATGGTACGCATGCGTCATCAGTCCGCCGGTCACGGACGATTCGGAGTGGGTGTTGCCGACGAACGGACCGAAGGCATGGAGCATCTTCTGCTCGATCGGGGCGTACAGGCGCCCGCTGGCGGTCCAATCCGCATAGACGAGCGGTTGGTCCCCGTACTGCGAGGTGAAACGGGCATCGATGCCGACGATCTGCTGCCGGATCGGAAGGAAGATCTCATCAAGTGTCATGGAACAAAGCTACGAAAACCGGAGGTGAAATGGAAATGACAAAAGCAGAGCAGGTCGATCCCGCAGATTCCGCAGAATAACGCAGAACAAAATTACAGAACCACCAAGGCACGAACACACCAACGGAACACAGTAACCCAAAGCCCCGGGATTCATCCCGGGGAATCGAGAAACCACCCGGCAAGAATAATTCACCAAGGTCGATGCGCAAGAAATGCAAAGAGCTGTCCCGCAGATTCCGCAGAATAACGCAGAACAAAATTACAGAACCACCAAGGCACGAACACACCAACGGAACACAGTAACCCAAAACCCCGGGATTCATCCCGGTAATGAAATGAACACCACAACACTCAAATCGCTCATGCGCGGCAGGTCCATTGACGATCGGATGTACGCGTATCGGTAATGAATCGATCGGTCAATGATTCAATGATACGATCTCACAAATCTCTTCATCCTCAAGTCTCGATCCGGACCAGTTTCCCTTTCCGTTTGACGATGTTCTTGTAATCCCATTGGATCTTCTTCGCTTTGCGGAGCCAGCGGCGGAGCGGCGTCACCTTGATCTCATCGGCCGACGTGTATCGCACTTCGGCTGCTTTGAACGTCCCTTCCGGGGACAGTCCCGGTTCATCGAACGATTGTCCGCTCCAAAAGAGCAGACGGATGCCATCCTTCAGCTTGTGATAGCCCACCACCGGATTTCCGTCAATGAACCAGACCGGACTGCCGTGCCAGATGCTGCTCTCGGCCTTCGGCATCGCTGTGGTGATCTCTTGCTGCAAGAGGTCGCAGATCGCCCGGTCACCGGGGGATTGTGTGCGGTGATAGGCAGGGATGGTCGCGGCGATCGCTTTCATGGGGCGCTCCGTTCTGATGGTGAAAGATGACTGGATGGAATATAGCATCCCGGTCCGGATGATTCAACCGGTTGCACGGGACGCTGTTTCCCGCATTGACCTTTCAGCATTATTTCTCTAACGTACGAACGACGAATCACCGTTTATTCATTCTTCAAGCCCTGACACGAACATGCAGACCCATTTCCTTTCGATCTTTGTCGTTGTTCTCCTCTGTTCGATCCTCCTTTCT
Source organism: Bacteroidota bacterium (assembly GCA_013361065.1). GTDB lineage: Bacteria > Bacteroidota > Ignavibacteria > UBA10030 > UBA8401 > UBA8401. Next base: position 29,029 of record JABWAK010000002.1, on the reverse strand, counting down.
GCTCAGCCGCTCACGCTTCCGGCGCTCTTCTCGGACGGTATGGTGCTGCAGCAGCGGACCGATGCCCCCGTCTGGGGGACCGGCACGCCGGGAACCGCCGTCCGCCTTTCCGCCTCCTGGGGCATCACCGCTCACTGTACCGTCGGTGCGGACGGACGTTGGCGCACAACGCTCCGCACGCCGAAAGCGGGCGGTCCGTTCTCGCTGACCGTGACGCACGGGACCGAAACGCGGACGCTGACCGATGTGCTGATCGGAGAGGTCTGGATCTGCTCCGGTCAGTCCAACATGGAGATGCCGATGCGCGGTTTCCCGCCGAACGAACTGATCGCCGGCGCTCAGGAGGAGATCGCCGCAGCGAACGCGCCGCAGCTCCGGATGTTCACCGTGGAGAAGATGCTTTCGCTGGAGGAACGCACGGTGACCAACGGTGCATGGCTCCCGGCGACGCCGGCCAACGTGCCGGAGTTCAGTGCAACAGGATACTATTTCGGTGCAGCGCTGCACCGGGCGCTGAAGGTGCCGGTCGGACTCATCCATGCCTCCTGGGGTGGCACGCCGGTGCAGGCGTGGACGAGTGAAGCATTCATCAGGCAACATCCACTCTATATGGATGCGGGACCGATGCTGGAGCAGACCAGGAAGGAACATGCTGACCTGACCGCGTGGCTTGCATCGCTCCCGTCGGTGGATGTGGGTCCGAACCGCGCTTCCCAGGACTGGAGCACGGTACAGTTCAATGATGCAGAGCTGATGCAGCCCGCTCATCCGGACAGCAGCTGGAGGAGCATGGACCTTCCGCGCGGGTGGGAATGGACCGAGGTCGGGGCGTTCGACGGAGTGGTATGGTTCCGCAAAAAAGTGGAGATCCCTTCCGCCTGGCGCGGGAAGGAACTGCTGCTGGAACTCGGCACCATCGATGATATGGATGCAACGTTCGTGAACGGGACCATGATCGGCTCCATGCTCACGGGAAGTCCCTGGAACATCGAACGGCGCTACACCATCCCCGCATCGCTCACCGCAGATTCCCTGCTGACCATCGCGATCCGCGTGATCGACTTCGGCGGCGGCGGCGGACTCTGGAGCACGCCGGACAAGCTGTCGCTCTCGCTGAAGAACAGCACCGAACGGATGTCGCTGGCCGGTCCGTGGCGCTATCGTGCAGTCGCTGAGATCCGCGGCAATACGGCGTACCTGCTCGATCCCCGCAACAACACCAGCCGTCCTGCCGTCACCCGTCAGTTCAATTCGGACCATCCGGCCGTTCTCTACAACGGCATGATCGCCCCGCTCGTACCGTACGCAGTGAAAGGAGCGGTATGGTATCAGGGAGAGGCGAACGTCTCTGACCCGGCAGGATATGAAGGATTGTTCCCGCTGATGATCCGCAACTGGCGGTCGGACTGGAAGCGCGATTTCTCCTTCTATTTCGTGCAGATCGCACCGTTCGAGTACGGTCCCGTCGCTCATTCCGAGCTGCTGCGTGAAGCGCAGCTCCGCACACTCTCCGTTCCGAAGACCGGGATGGCGGTAACGCTCGATATCGGCGATTCCGTCTCCATCCATCCCGCGAACAAGAAGGATGTGGGGGATCGGTTGTCTCGCTGGGCGCTGGCGAAAGAGTACGGGAAGAAGGTGGAGTACAGCGGACCGGTCTATCGTTCATTTACCGTGAAGAAGGATGTGGTCATCCTCACCTTCGATCATGCGAAAGGACTGACGCTCCGGCCGGAGACCGGGAAACCGCTCTTCCAGGTCGCGGGTGCGGACGGCGTCTTCCATCCCGGCACGGCAACGGTGAAAGGGACAACGGTCATCGTCCGCTCCGCCGCGGTACCGCAGCCCGCTGCCGTGCGGTACGGATGGCAGAATGTGGTGCGCGGGACCCTCTTCAATGCTGCCGGACTTCCGGCCTCCTCCTTCCGCACCGATACGTGGGACAACTGACAAGTCAGCGCTGAGACTCACCTTCATGTAAAAGCTCACAGGCCCGGACCTCAGTCCGGGCCGACACTATCATCATTCCGCTTGTTCAGATAGTAGAAGAACGGCAGCGAGAACCCCAATCCCCCCGCAAGACTCAACACCACGAACGCCTTCCAGGAATATCTCCCCGGCGGCCGATGAGCGAACCAGACCGCCAGCAGTCCTGTCGCCATGAATGCGTCGATGATGAAGCCGAGCGCCAGCCAATTGGTCAGGATATCGGTGATCGATGTGAACTCAACGAAGAGAAAATAGAAGAACATCCCGTTCGGCACAGTGAAGCCGAACAATGCGGTCCCCAGCAGCAGGGCGCGAACTCGTGTGGTCATGCGGTCTCCCGATTCGTGGTCATGGCAAGATACGCATTGCACAGCGTCGGAATGTTGGTCCACACCAAGGTCAGATGCGGACGCTGTTGAAGAGCTTGCTGAAGTTGGTCGGGTCGATGTTCAGATATGATGCGAGGTACTTGTGCGGGACCATGCGGAGCAGGTGGGGGCTTCGCTGTGCGAATGCGGTGAACCGTTCCTCCATGGAGAGCGCCTGCAGTTCCCGGTGCCGCACGAGCAGTCCGGTAAGCATCGTCTCGGCGGTGCGGCGGAAGATCCGCTCGATCGCCTGCGAGCGGTCGAAGAGCCCGTCCAGCTGCTCCCGGGCGATGGCAGAACAGTGCGAGGCGGTGAGCGCCTGCAGTGTATACGGGGAGGGTGTCTGATGCAGGAACGATTCCGGTACACCGCTGAAGGAAGGCGGATAGGTGAACGCGATCACATGCAGTTTACCATCATGCTCATGATATGACATCTGGATACCGTCATGGACGAACAGCAGGTCGCGCTGGAGTGCTCCCGCGGCAGTGATGACCTCTCCTTTGGCATAGTGACGGGGGCGGCAGGCATCGCAGATCAGAGCGGCATCTTCATCGGAAAGGGTTCCGAACAGTCTCAGGAATGCGGTAAGGTCTTCCATGCAGCGGTCACCGGAAGGTCATGGGCGGAACGGGACCGGCTCCCTGGTCAGGAGGAAAGCCCGGATGAACAGGATGCCGAAGAGGAGATCGACCGCCGCGAATGCCGCCACGGTCTGACCGATCCTTCCCATTGCGAAGAGTGCACCGCCGGCAGCGGCGTACGAGAACTTTTCCAGGATGGCCGGAAGCATCATCATGCGGTACCGCTGGACGTCGCGCGCCACCATCAGGAACAGCACCTGCCAGGCGAGCGTGACACCGATGAATCCGTAGAAGTACTCGGGATGGGTGATGGCCGGCGGCTGGTCGATGCCGATGCGTGCTTCGCTGAAATAGAGCGGCAGGGTGACGACGATGCCGTAACTGCCGGCGAAGGAGAAGACATTCCGTGCGAATCTCACGACGTCACCTTCTGCTGCTTCGCCCGATAGTACTCCTCCAGTGCTTTCTTCCCGCAGTCCGGACAGATGCCGTGCGTGAATTTCGCGTCGGTGTGCTTGGCGATGTACTGCTCCACCTGGCTCCAGTACCCCTCATCATCGCGGATCTTCTTGCAGCTGGCACAGATCGGGAGCAGTCCGCCGAGCGTCTTCACGCTGGCGAGCGCTTCCTGCAGCTCTGCGATGAGCATCTCCCGCTCATCGTCCCGCTGTTTCTGCATGGTGATGTTGCGGCAGATGAGCAGTGTCCCTGAAGCGGACCCGCGTTGTTTGGTGAGCGGTGTCCGAGAGACCAGGTACCATTCCGGCTCCCCCTGATGCTCGAGCTTCAGTTCCAGTTCGGCGATATTGTCCGCCCGCAGGAACGAGAGCAGCTGCGGCCAGAACGGGAAGACCTCCCCGACCGGTTTGCCGATGGGGGACCGGGCGAAGCTGAAACTGTTCAGCGCGAACGGATTCATATCCACAACCCGCTGCTGTGCATCGAGGACGATGGCGATCTGACGGAACTCGGCGAAGAGCTGCTCGCGGGCGATCGGCGTGATGTCGAAGAGGCGGAACTGCTGCATGTTCCAGAGCAGCAGCGCGCCGGTGACGGTGAACGCTGCCGGTGTCAGGTCGATCACCGTGACGATGCGTGCATTATAGAGGATGTTGCCGATCCACGGCAGCGAGACGGTGAAGAAGAGGATGAGGGACTGCATCCGGAAGGAAGCGTACAGCCTCCGGGATTGGCGCACCATCAGGACGCTGTACGTGATGTTCACAATGTAACAATAGACGGTGAGCACCCAGAACGAAGGACCATGTTCGTAGAACATGTAGTTGCCGAGCGGATGCTCCACCATATAGTAGGCGGGCCAGTTGAGTCCGTGCCAGCTGTTGGTGAGCGCCAACGCCAGGGTCACCGCCGGGATGATCCAGAGCAGCAGCAGGTTCCTCTGCGTGAGCAGCTGCGGGTATCCGCAATAGACGAGGGAATAGCAGAGCCAGGCGGGGGAGACGTTGACGATGCCGATATAGCTCAGCTGGGACCAGAAGGCCTTGGTCTCCGCTTCCACGGAGTACCATTCCAGCGCACTGGTAAGGGTCCAGACCGCGGCGGAACCGATGAACAGGACGAGGAAATCCTTCCCCGGGAAGATGCGGCGTGAGGCACGGTATGCAACGATCACGGCAAAGAGCGTCGTGACAAGGAAGAAGTTGCCGATGATGGATGGGTGCCAGTTCACAGGGATCCTTACCGCCGTCAGATGGGGGAAATGCGGACGGGGTGCCCCCCCCGCACAAGAGAAAGTAATGTTTTACGCAGTGAGAAACAACCGGGACAGGGTCAGCCGAAGGTATCCGGCTCGATATGCACCATCACATCGGCGATGCGTGGCAGTGCATGACAGACCGCATCCTTCACATCGTGGCCGATCCGGTGTCCTTCGCGGACGGTCGCGGCACCGTCCACGATCACATGAAGGTCGACGAAATAGTCGAGTCCCATCTTCCGCACGAAACATTTCTCCAGTCCCAGCACTCCGGGGACCGTGGCCGCAGCGGCACGCACCCGCTCCGCCACATCCGCCGGCGGGGCGGCGTCCATGATCTCGTCCAGGGCGGGACGGAAGAGACCGTATGCGTTGTAGATGATGATGACCGATGCGAAGAGTGCCGCCCAGTCATCCGCACTTTCGTATCCGTCACCGCCGATGAGCGCTGCGGAGATGCCGATGAACGCGGCGGCGGAGGTGATGGCGTCACTCCGATGATGCCAGGCATCGGTCCGCACAGCGGTGCTCTGCACCTCCTCCGCTACGCGGAAGACCGAACGGAAGAGCGCTTCCTTGACGACGACGACAATGATGAGGACGATCAGCGTGAACGGTTCCGGGGCATGATGCGGGGTGATGATCTCGTGATAGCTTTGTAGGATGATAGTGACCGCCGCGCCAAACAGGGAGAGCGCCACCACCAGGGCGGCGATCGGTTCGGCTTTCCCGTGTCCGTACGGATGGTTCTCGTCGCGCGGCTTCGCCGCGATGCGCAGTCCGCTCACCACGATGAGTGAGCTCACCACATCGGACGCCGATTCGATCGCATCGGCGATGAGGGCATAGGAGTTGCCGAGGAAACCCGCGATCCCTTTCACCAGCGCCAGCGCACCGTTCACCACGATGCCGGCAAGGGCGGAGCGGATCCCCTTCGAAGCCGCCGAGCCGGCGGACCGTTCTTCCGGCACACCGGTCATACGGAAGCTCCTGTGCGCCGGAGGATGATCAGAGAAAGGTCATCCGTTGCTGCTGCCATGCCGCAGAACCGCTCCACCTCCCGCAGGACGCCATTGCCGGTCTGTTCCGCATTCCCGGCAGAGGCGGTCAAGAGGGACACCAACCGTTCCTTGCCGAAGAAATCCCCCTGCGCATTCTTCGCCTCGGTCAGTCCGTCCGAATAGAGGACGAACGCATCGCCCGGCTGCAGGCCGATGCTCTGTTCCGTGTACGGAACGCTCCGTGCGAGACCGAGCGCCGGTTCACCCTTCGGGCATTCCTCATGACCGGTGCCGCGGATGATAAGCGCAGGATAATGACCGGCATTCACGTAGCGGACGGTCCCATGCTGTTCGGTGATCTCCGCATAGACCAGCGAAGCGAAGATGTGTGAGGGACTGTCCCGGTGAACGATGGTGTTGATGCGGGCGATCAGGACCGGCAGCGATCCGATCTCTCCGGCCAGTGCGCGGATGGTCGCCTGTAATTTTGTGGTGATGAGAGCAGCGTGGAGTCCTTTGCCTGAGACGTCCGCCATGACGACGGCAGAGCGTCCTTCCGTTCCGGGGATGAAGTCGATCAGGTCACCGCACACTTCATTCGCCGAGCGGGTGAAGAGCCACAGTTCCCATCCCGGCACGGAGGGCATCCGCGGCGGCATCAGTGATTGCTGGATCTTCCGACCGGCGGCAAGTTCATCGTGCGCCATCAGCTTGTCCTTCAGCTCCAGCATGATCACCAGTACCAGGAAGAGGGAGCCGATGAGCGAATTATTGTTGTTCTGGTCGTTGAAGAACTGCAGGAAGATACCGGCGAGCGCAAGCAGACGGCGTTCCGGACGGAGCCGTTCGAACATCGCGCGGAAGACCCAGCCGGTCTTGTACAGCACCTGCTCGAACTGCCGCATCGTCTTCAGCCGTTCGTGCTGTGCCGCGGTCAGATAGAAATCGGTCACCTCGTTCGATTCCCGCACGAGCGCGCTGTTCCAGCGTCCGGACGAATTCAATCGGTCGGTGAGTTCCTTCCATTCGGAACGAACGGTGGCGGTGAAGGATTCCCAGTCCTGTTTCAGACGGGACCAGACGGTATCACGGGGCTCGGGAGCTGCGGAGGACATGCGGAAAGATACGGGAAAATGTGCGGAATGTTCAGGGAAATTATGCCCCCGGAGGGATCACTTCTTCTTCCGCAACTCTTTGATATAGTCGGACATTTTCTGGGCAGAATAGCGTTCTCCCTTGAATTCCGTGCTCTCCTTCGTCCGGGAGAGGAATTCGGTGAAGAGCGGAAGTGCCGCCGCATGCTCGTTCAGCTGCATGAGGCAGGAGCCTTTGAAATAGTAGGCGAGGGAAAGGGCCGGATCGATATCGATCGCCCTGCCGTAGGCGGTCACCGCCTCCTTCCAGAGTTTCTTCTGGAAGCAGTACGTCCCCTGATCGTAGAAGACCGCTGCGGCGAGTTCCGGATGCATCACGCGGACCGCCTCCGCGTACGAGCGGAGCACATTCGGCCTATCGTCCAGTTTCGCATAGACCAGCGCAAGATTCAGATGGTACTGTGCATTCTCTTCGTCGAACAGGAGCGCAGTGCGGTAGGAAGCGATCGACGAATCGTACAGAGCGTCGCTGAAGTACGCATAGGCGAGCTGCGCGTGATACAGACCGTTCATGGAATCGAGTGCGATCGCTCTGCGGAAGTACGACCGCGCGGACGGGAGTTCGCCGAGCCGCCGGTAACATTCCCCGATCTGGAAGAGCAGGTCCTTGTTCCCGCCCCGCACCGAATCGGCGCGCAGGTAGAGCGGCAGCGCCTCGGCGTACCGCTTCTGTCCGTTCAGATGGTTGGAGAGGGCGATGAGCGCCGGAACGTAGCGGGGATTGACCGCAAGGGCACGGCGGAGGAATACGGCGGCGCTGTCCGGCTGGCCCGCACGCTTCAGCGCTTCGGAGAGATGGTAGAGACTCAGCACATCGTTCGGATTCCGTTCGACCAGTCCGGTGAAGACCTCCATCTCCGCGAACGGATCGTTCCTCTGGGCGGCGATGGCGAGTCCCAGCTGGAACCGTGCCGGAAGGTATGTGGAATCCATCGCGATACACCGCCGCAGCTGTTCGGCCGCGTCGGCGTACTGACCGGACTGCGACAGGACCCGTGCGAACTGGTACCGGTACTGGAGACGGGCAGGTTCAAGCGCAATGGCGCGTGTGAGATGCTCCTGGGCGCGCTGCGGTTCGCCGAGCGCGGCATAGCTCATACCGAGATGGAAATCGAAACGGGGGGAGAGAGAGTCGGCGGGGAACTGACGGGAGAGTTCCATCAGTTTCCAGTAGTTGCCTTCGGCGTAGAGCGCTGAGACAAAATTGTCAACTTCCTCCCTATTTTGCAGATTATGCTGAGAGAACGCAAAACTTGCAGAAATTACTATCGCTATTAGTGATTCAGCTATTTTCACGGTAATCTTGCTATACAGACTCTGTAAATATAGCAAGTTGTTCAACTTTTACTTTGCTTTGAACTCCATGATTATGTGTCTCAAATTTATTCACGTCAAAATTACACACCAAAGCCTCCACAACGGTTCTGCGATTCTCAATACTTCCACCATTGTGATAAAAATGATCCTTTGTAATAATATTAAACTTATTCCAATATCTAGCTATCATATCATTTTCTCGCCACTCATTATGATGCCATGTAGAAAGAATAAATTTGGCCTTGGTTTCATGTAAAAGTGAATACAATGTTTCTTCGTCTTTCTCTGACCAACCGTTATAATAGTCGACATGTCTCCCAAAATAGGGAGGGTCACAATAAATTATATCTTGTTCTTTAGCCAATGGAATGATTTCTGTGAAATTTTTATTGTGAAAACTCCAAAGTGGTTCGGGTTGAATTATTTGAGCGACAGAAGACAACTGGTTGGTAATTTTGGTTATATAAGCTTGGGCGAACCGATCAGGCTTTTTACAAAACGGAATATTCCAATTTCCCTTACTACCAAATCGCATCATTCCATTAAAACCAGCACGGGAAAGAAAAATGAAATCATAAGGAGAGTACTCTCCAGAATTAAATCTCTTCCTCACCGATAGATAATGTTCATATCCATTATTATCAGCCCTACTCAATAATTCGCCCTCACGCTCTAAATATTTTTTCATTAGAGGCGCCGTAATAACCCCGGCCTGCACACCTTTGTAAAAATTAATAATATGTGGGTTGGTATCATTAAGAATAGCTGATTTATATCCAGAGTTGAATGCTACCACACCAGTGCCAAGGAATGGTTCTATCCATCGCCCGGTCACCTTTGGAGCAATTTCTTTGATCCACGGCACTAATTTGGTTTTAATACCTTGGCTTTTTATAGGGGGCACCACAACTTTCATTTATCTTTTTCTTTCTTTTTTTTACCAACCACTTTTTCCCAAAGGTCTTCTTTTCCTTTAAAAATTAAATAATCTCTAAGATTAGTAATTTTTACTGACTTTCCTTTCTTTATCATTCTAGCAGAACCGTGATTTATCCAATACTCATCAAACCACTCTTCACCTAATTTGCTAAAAATGCCATTTTCATTCTTTAAATCGTTGATTTCTATTATTGAGCCAATATTTGCGGTATTTCCCGACCCTTGTTTGTCGCTAGCGATTTTCCATTTTTCCGCCGCAAAAATATCAAAATCTTTTATCACAGATGTAATGGATTTTAAATTTTTTACGTTTGTTATTTTCCTTGTCCCTACAGTATTTCTATTAGGTTCGTAAGATTCTTGTAAATCATGAACTTGAAGAATATCCGCTTCAGGAATATCTCCATGAATGTCAGTTCTTGTGTAAATTACCGCTAAACAAAAATGACCAGAATACTGGTTATATGGAAACTGAATGTTTTTGTCTTTATCGCGTTCTTTGAAATAAGCTCCATGACTTCCGAGTGTAAATCCGGCTATTTTGTTCTTCCGCCTGAAAGTTGTTTTAATATCTACCGCAAATTTTACCGTGTTATCATGATTGTTGATAAATGTTAGATCTGGATACCAGTTTTGCTTTTCAGCGAGGACAATTTTATAATCGATGCTCTTAGCGAATTCAATTATTTGAGGGAAAAGATGAATCTCCAATATTTTTGAGATGATTTTAGTGTCAGAGGAAATCGTATATATATTTTTGTATACATCAATAAAACCCTTAATAGACCAATCACCTTCACTTGTCGAAACGTGACTCACAAGTGTGTTGGCAAGGTTATCAAGCGCCTGCTTAAATGTTGTCTTGTATTTTATTTTATCTGTTAAGGTCATATTGATTCGAGAGTGTTATTGCAGAAACATTAACGAAGTTATAATGAAAAAGTCTAAACCGATTATATTTTGACTATTGACTCGATCACCTGTACCGCGGTGATACCGTCCGCTTCCGCGTTGAAATTGGGGATGATGCGGTGGCGCAGCACCGGTACGGCCACGGCGCGCACATCGTCGATGTCCGGTGTGTACTTGCCGTGCAGGATGGAGCGGCACTTCGCGCCGAGGATCAGGTACTGCGAGGCACGCGGACCGGCACCCCAGGTGAGCCAGTCCTTCACCGCCTGCGGCGAGCGCGCATCCTTCGGACGGGTCTTCGCCACGAGACTCACGGCATACTCGATCACATTGTCCGCCACCGGCACCCGGCGGACGAGTTCCTGGAAGTCGATGATAGCATCGGCATCCAGCACATGCTTCAGTTTCGGCGAGTACTGACTGGTCGTCGCCTTCACGATCTGTTTCTCCTCCTCGAACGACGGATACTCCAGCCAGAGGTTGAACATGAACCGGTCCAGCTGCGCTTCCGGCAGCGGATAGGTCCCTTCCTGTTCGATCGGGTTCTGGGTGGCCAGGACGAAGAACGGTTCGGCGAGCGTGTAGGTCTTGCCGGCGGCGGTCACTTTGTGCTCCTGCATCGACTCGAGCAGCGCTGCCTGCGTCTTGGGCGGGGTGCGGTTGATCTCATCCGCCAGTACGATGTTGGAGAAGACCGGTCCTTCCACGAACTTGAACACCTTGCCGCCGCTCTTCTTGTCCTCTTCGATGATCTCGGTACCGGTGATGTCGCTCGGCATCAGGTCCGGCGTGAACTGGATCCGGTTGAACTTCAGGTCCAGCACATCGGCCAGCGTTTTGATGAGCAGCGTCTTGGCCAGTCCCGGCACCCCGACCAGCAGGCAATGTCCGCGGGAGAGGAGGGAGATGAAGAGCTGTTCGATGATCACATCCTGACCGATGATCACCTTGCCGATCTCGGCGCGCATCGCCTGATAGGATTCGTTCAGTTCGCGGACCGCCTCCACATCACTGCGTTTAGTCTTCGGGGTCTCGCTCTTTTCGATTCGTTTTGCCACGGATGGTTCCTTTGCTGACGCTGTGCGTACGATGGTGGTCCGGTGTGCTGTTGGGACCGTGCTGTTGCCGTAATGTAATTGAAAAAATCCTTATTCCCGCATGGATTCAGCCGGAGGGCGGGTCACCTCCGGGCGAGCCATTCGCGGGGATTCTGCTTGTCCTTCTCTTTCCAGACCTCGAAATGGAGCAGGTTGCCGGAGACCGATTCGCCGCTCTTTGCGATGACGGTCCCTTCCTTGATCTGCTGGCCGGTGATGACCGAGATCTCGGAGAGATGGGCATAGACCGTGCGGTACCCGTGGCTGTGATTGACGATGATCAGGTTCCCGTAGGAGGGGAGCCAGTGGATGAGCGCCACCTCGCCGTCCGCCACACACTTCACCGGGGTGTTCTCTTTCGTTGCGATATCGATGCCGGTGTTGGTGGTGATGGTCTTCATCACCGGATGCACCTGGTTGCCGAACTCCGCAACGATCCGTCCGCCGGAGACCGGCCAGAGCAGTTTCCCTTTCCGTTCGTGCAGCGGACGCATCACCAGTTCCACGCGGGCCGCTTCGATCTCGTACTCCTTCTCGCGCAGCAGCGCGCGCTGGTTCGCCTCGGCGATCTCGCGTTCCTTTGCCCGTGCTTTGGCCATGTCGTTCTTCCGTTTCAGTTCCGCCAGTTCCTTCTCCCGTTCGATGCGGGCGAGCCGTTCCCGTTCGCGTTGTGCGGCGCGTTCCTTCGCGATCCGCTCCTTCCGTTCCCGCTCCTCCCGTTCCGCCTTCTCCTTGCGGATGCGCTCCTGTTCGATCAGCTCGGCCACGAGGTTCTCCAGCTGCTTCGCCGCGGTGATCTTCCGTGTGAGTACCTCCTGCAGCTGGGTCTTGTCCTCGCGGATCTCCTTCAGCGCGTTGCGCCGCCGTTCCTTCGTCTTGTTGAGCGCATTCTCCTCGCGGATCTTCTCGGAGATCAGCTGCTGCTCCATGGAGAGTTTCTCCTGCAGCGTACTGTGCTCGATCTCGATCTGTCCCTTCTTCGTGACGATCTTCTCCAGGTCCTTCTTCCGCTGTTCGGAGAACCGCTTCAGGTACTCGATGCGGATGTAGAGCTGGTTGATGGAGTTGGAGGAGAGGATGGTCTCCAGGTCGTACACCTTGCCGTACTTGTAGACGGAGGAGACGTAATTGGCGTAGTGGTTCTTCAGGAAGGCGAGCTGCTTCTCCAGCTGGGTGACCGTCTCGCGGGAATTGTCGATGGAGGTGCGGAGCATCTGCTCCTCCTCGCGAAGCCCGTCCAGCAGGGAACGGACGAGGTTCGCTTTCTTCTCAATGATATCCAGACGGCCGAGTGTTGCCTTCTCCTTCTTCTCGCTCTCCTCGATCTGCTGCTCATAGCGCTGGATCTCGGCCCGGAGCCGTTTCAGCTGCTGGTCCTTGCGCTTGATGTCGGTCTGGTTCGCCGTGAGCGGCAGAACGAACAGCAGTGCGGCCAGGAGATATGGCAGGGAGGTCCTCATTGGACGGTGACGGTCTCCGCATCATCCGGGACAGGAAGGGTGAACTGCGCCGCCTCGGCATTGTCCGCAACGGCGTCATAGTCGATGGTGAGTGTCGTCTGCCGCAGCGGCACGAACAGCTCGACCTGCTGCGGTATGACCGCGCCGGCATCGTTCCGTGTGTACCGGTACTGGATGCTCCATTGCTGCACCGAACCGGCGGACCAGCGGGTGCAGGAGATGATCCTGCCGAACGAGCCGTCGAACCGGAGCGAATCGACACTGCTGTCCGCATTGACCGCTGCGAAGGAGACGCGGCCGTCCGCATCCGGCCGTACGGCGCCGTACGGCCGGATGCGGGACGGAAGATGGACCCCCTGGAGCGTGCCCATGAAGAACTCGAACGGGATGGTGTTGATGAACGGCAGGGAACGGAGCTGGCGCTCCGGTGAACCGCGGTAGACGGTGTTGTTCAGTGCATTATAAGCGGCGAAGGTATCCCGTGTGAACAAAGCCGTGCCGACCGTGATGCCGAACGGACCGTAGATGCTCATCTTCACTGAATCATCCCCGCGCGCGATCATCTCGAAACCGGCGGATTGGTCCATGGTCGGCGCAGTGACGGTGATGGTGCCTTCGGCGGAGAAGGCATCCGGAAGACGGATCGTCTCCAGCCGGGCAAGCACCGCATCGGCCGGGACCGCTTCAGGAACGGTTGCTTCGGGCACGGAGGAGCAGCCGGCAGCGGTCAGCGCCAGGAGGAACAGGGACAGCACGACATGACGGCTCACAGCGAGCCCCGCGCGATCTTCTCCTTCAATGCGGCGTTCTTTGCATCCTTCTCCAGCGCCTTCTTCCAGTACTCCTCCGCTCTGGTACGGTCGCCCACCCGATAGTACACATCGCCCAGATGTTCCAGCACCACGGCGCTCGCATCACCGAGCTCCACCGCACGGCGGATGTAGACGAGCGCTTCATCATACTTCCCCTGTTGATAGAGGATCCATCCGTAGGTATCCAGATAGGAACTGTTGGTGGAGTCGGCGGCAAGGGATGCTTTGGACATCGTTGCGGCGCGCGACAGCTGGATGCCACGTTCGGAGAGGCTGTATGCATAGTTGTTCAGCACGAGCGGATAGTCCGGATCGATACGGAGCGCACGTTCGTAGGTGGAATCGGACTCCGCATGCATCTTCAGCGCATCGTACGTCAGCCCGAGCGAGGAGAGCACGTTCAGATCGGTCGGGTTCAGTTCCGCTGCACGTTCCAGAGCCACGCGTGAATCCTGTTGCTGACCGGCGCGGTTGTGTGCGATGCCGAGCAGCAGGAAGATGCGGAAGTCATCCGGCACGTACTGCTTCGCCTTGGTCATGATCGAGATGGTCTCACGGTAATCCTGTTTGTCGAAGTACATCCATCCCAGTTGCCACCAGGCATCGCCGTTCCAGTTGGCCGCCTGCGTGGCGCGCGTGAAGTAGGTCTCCGCGATGGAATCCTTGCGGATGCCGCGGTGCAGCACGCCGAGGAAGACGAAGGGACGCGTGTCGGTCGGATAGTTCTTCTCGTACTGCCGGAAGACCCCGATCGCCTCCGGGATGAGGAGCGTGTCCTTGATGGTCTGCGCGTAGTATGCCATGCCGATCCGCAGATGGGTGTCCGGATCGAGCGAATCGGAAGCGAGGATCGTCGTCAGTTCCTTCCGCGCGGAGGTCCAGTCGTTCTGCTGCAGGTAGACATCCGCCAGGGTGGAACGGAGCATCACATTGTCCGGATTCTGCTCCAGTACCTCCGTAAGCATGGTCCGCGCCTGTTCGAACCGTTTCAGGCGGATATAGGTCTCTGCCAAATTCTGCTTCAGTGCAAGGTTGGAGGGATCGAGCTGGAGCATCTGTTCCAGTGCTTCGGCTGCCTTGTCGTGCCGCTGCAGGGCGCTGTTGAGCTGGGCGATCTGCAGCAGAACCTCCCACGACGGTCCCTGCCGCGCCACGATGCCGTTGTAGAGTTCCAGCGCTTCGGCCGGGTGCGCCCGTTCCATGATCTTGGCCAGGGTGAAGGCGGCATTGACATTCTTCGGGTCCAGCATCAGGATCATGCGGAATTCCGCCGCGGCCTTGTCCAGCTTCCCCGCATTGATATAGGTCTGTGCGAGCACCTCACGGTACTCCACTCTGTTCGGTTCATGCTGTACCGCCAGCGCCGCATATTCCGATGCCGCTGCATACCGGCGGAGCTGGTGATAACATTTCGCCAGGGCGAAGAAGATCGCCGGGTCATGGTCGTACCGGAGTGCATCCTGGTAGTCCAGGATCGCCTCGGCGAACTCCCCTTTGCTTTCCTTCAGTGAGCCGTCAATGAACAGCTGCATCGCCGCCGACCGGTCCTGTTCGGTGACCGCCCGCTGTTTCGGTGCCGGTGCTTCGGTGGTCACCGCTGCCGTCCCGCCGCCGGAAGAGCATCCGGCAATGAATACCATCAACACTGCGGCACAGACCGCCGTCCAACGCATCCTCATACTGCTTCGATTCCTTTCTATTATAGAGACAAGATAAATAAATGTGCAGGGAGTTACAATACGGCCGGAAGGGCGTGCAGGCTCCCATTCATGGGGAATTTTCCGTATCATCCTGTCATGGATAAGACGAAAATGATCCTCCGATTGTTCGCCGCGCTCTGCCTTGCCGCCGTTCTTTCTGCTCAGAACACCGGCAGCCGGTCCGCCGTTCATCTGCTGATGGGGAATCCGGACGGGGCGGAACCGTCGGCTGCTGCTCAGCGCAAATATCTGATGATGAAGGAGCAGTTCGCGCTCTCCTATGACCGCATGACCGGCATCCCCAACTGGGTAGCGTGGCATACGGACAGCAGCTGGCTCGGCGAAGTGCGGAGGAGCAACGATTTCCGGGCGGACAGTACGCTGCCGGAGCAGTGGTACCGCGTGCATGAGGCAAGCTACCGGCGGAGCGGGTACGACCGGGGACATATGTGCCCGTCCGGGGACAGGACCAATACACAGTACGACAATTCCATGACCTTCCTGATGACGAATATGATCCCGCAGGCGCCGAACAACAACCAGGGACCGTGGGCGCAGCTGGAGATCTATTGCCGGGAACTGGTGCAGCAGGGGAAGGAGCTGTACATCTATTGCGGCGGGAACGGGGAACAGGGATTCCTCGATTCAGGACGGGTGCAGATACCGCTTCGGACGTGGAAGGCGGTCCTGGTCCTGGATGCCGGCGAGGATGACCTCCGTCGGGTCACCGATGCCGCCCGCACCATCGCCGTGGTGATGCCGAACAGCAATGCACTCATCGGGAAGAACGATGACTGGCGGAGCTTCCGCGTGACCATCGATTCCGTGGAAGCGCTCACCGGGTTCGATCTCTTCTCCCGGCTCCCGCACTCTGTTCAGACCGCTATCGAACGAAGAACGGATGCGGAGTGACATTTCTCACAATCTCAGAATTCACGATGAAATAACGCCGGCACACTTTACAAAAGACATTGATTTGTCTATATTTGCGCGTGCGACTTCAACCACTCTATCAACCACTATGAGGACCCCATGAAGTTTCTCCAGCGCGCCACGGCGGTCGTACTCGCCGCCCTCCTCCTGCTCGTCGTTCCAGCATGTCAGCAAACCCCCGTCGATCCACCCTCCGCCGTCCAAAAATCCCCCACCGAATCCGTCAGCCAGATGATGCAGGCTGTGACCGTCAACGAAGGATTCGAAGCGGGAACGAAAACATCGTATGCGGTCGGTGATGTGACGTTCGGATCCGGTGTGTGGACGCTGGATGAAGCACTCGTCGGCACCTCTGCAAGCGACCCGATGGTCGGCACGAAAAGTATCCGTACCCGCAACAGCGGGAAGCTGACGATGAAGTTCAACCGGACGGACGGCGCCGGTGTGGTCACCGTGAAGCATGCCAAATACGGTACCGATGCGAACACCACCTGGCAGCTGTGGTACTCCACCAACAGCGGCAGCACGTGGACGCAGACCGGTGCAACGATCACAACATCCTCCACGACCCTTGCGACCGCTTCGTTCACCGTGAACATCACCGGAACGATCCGCTTCGAGATCCGCAAAACGGACGGCACCACGAACCGCGTGAACTTCGATGACTTCGTCATCAATGATTACGCCGGCAGCGGCGGCGGAAGCACCGCGTGGGAATCGTTCGAGAGCGGCACGAAAACGTCGTACACCACCGGTGATGTCACGCTGCAGTCCGGGGTCTGGACCTTCACGAATGCGATGATCGGCACCTCCACCAGCGACCGTAAGGTCGGCACCAAGAGCGCCCGCATCCAGAACACTGGCAAGCTGACGATGAAATTCAACCGGACGAACGGTATCGGTACCGTGACCATCCAGCATGCAAAATACGGCACGGATGCCAACAGCTCCTGGCAGCTCTGGTATTCCACCAACAGCGGCACCAGCTGGACGCAGACCGGTTCCACCATCACCACGACCTCCACGACATTGAGCACGGCGACCTTCACTCCGAATGTGGCCGGCACCGTGCGGCTGGAGATCCGCAAGACGACCGGTTCGAATTCCGTCCGGCTGAACTTCGACGAGATCAATGTCTCGGATTTCGCCGTGACCCCCACTGTCTCTGAAACCGAACCGAACAATACGACCGGAACGGCCAATGCCTTCGGCACCATGCCGGCAACGCACACGGGATTGATCAGCGCCACCACCGATGTCGATGTCTTCTCGCTGTCGGCAACCTCCACACAGACCATCGCGCTCGGTCTCACCGTGCCGGCCGGTGTGAACTATGACCTGCAGCTGCTCAACGCTGCCGGTGTCACCGTGGCCAGCTCGGCGAACGGTGCGGGTGTTTCGGAGAGCATCTCCTATAATTCCACTACGAATGAGACCTATTATGCCCAGGTCGTCTCCGTGTCCGGCTCCAGCACCACGACCGCCTATACGGTGACCGCGAACCTGACCACGTACGGCGGCGGGGGAGGCGGCGGAACGGATACCACCACTTCCACGAGCGTCCATACCATCCTCGGCAATCCGAGCAATGCCGCAAGCGATGTGAACCTGACCACCAATTACCTGATGGAAAAAGCGCAGTATGTGCTGTCGTACCACCGCGATAAAGGGACCGCCAACTGGGTCGCCTGGCATCTGAACGCCTCCTGGATCGGCAGCACCGCACGGCAGGATGACTTCCGCGCCGATGCGACGCTTCCGTCCGGCTGGTATCAGGTCGGCTCCACCAGCTACAGCGGCAGCGGTTATGACCGCGGCCATATGTGTCCCTCGGCGGACCGCACGGCGACCGTGGCGGATAATTCCTCGACCTTCCTCATGACGAACATGGTCCCGCAGGCACCGAACAACAACCAGGGTCCCTGGGCGAACATGGAGAACTATCTGCGCACGCTCGTCACCGCCGGGAACGAACTCTATATCTACTCCGGCGGCTATGGTTCGCAGGGAACGGTCGATGCAGGACGCGTCAACATCCCGACGCACACATGGAAAGTGGTCGTTGTCATCCCGGAAGGGACGAACGACCTCTCCCGCGTCAGCACCTCCACCCGCGTGATCGCCGTGATCATGCCGAACAGCGATGCGCTCATCAGCCGCACCGCGGACTGGAAGACGTTCCGCGTGAGCGTGGATGCCGTGGAATCAGCGACCGGATATGACTTCCTCGGCAAGGTCTCGCCGACGATCCAGTCCGCCATTGAAAGCACGGTGGACACGCAGTGATCCGCACGATCGGATGAATGACAGGATAAAAAAAATCCCGCTCGATGAGCGGGATTTTTTTTGATCGGCGGTGCGCCGGTCATTCCTTCAGTTTCAGTTTCAGGATGTAGGTCGGCTGCATCCGTTCCGCGGGGAAGATGTTCCCCTGCGCATCGAAGTTCTGCAGCTGACTGTTGGCGATGAAGAAGAACTCATCATCCACGATGGTGCCGGTGGTGGGGATATTGTAGAGCGGGTTCTGCGACTCGAGCACCGTGGCTTTTGCAACCGCATCCATCGTCTTGTTCAGTTCGAAGCGGACGATCCGCGATTGCGGTCCGGCGCCGTTCTGTACGGCGATGAGCGCGTTCTCATGGAAGAGGAGACCGTCCACCCCGGTGAGCGTGGTGGTCGGCTTGTGCTGCAGCATCACCATCTGCGTGTCGGCCAGTGAGATGCGGCTGATGCCGGCCCAGTGCGCCACGAAGAGATACTTTCGGTCCGGCGTGTACGTGATGCCGTTGGGATAGAACATGCCGTCCCACCGGAAGAACGGGGTCATCGTCTGCGTCTCTTTATCGATGCGGTACACGGCGCCGTTCTCGCTGTCCGTCACATAGACCGATCCGTTCACCGTGGCGATGTCGTTGAACAGGTGGGTGAGCGTATCGTCCGGCACGTACTTCTTCAGCAGCCGCTTGGTCTCCAGGTCGTACTGGAACACGGCGGACTTGCCCATATCTCCCGCTCCCATCGTCCGCGCCTTCGGTGTGTTCAGCACACCGGCGATCCAGAGATGGTTCCGTGCTGCATCCACCTTCATCCCCAGCGTGCTGTAGAGACCGTCCTGCGCTTCGCCCAACAGGTCGAACGTCGTCCCGTCCAGATTGATGCCGACCACCTTCCGTTTGTAGACGCTGCTGATGTAGAACTTCTGCTGACGGGGATCGTAGGTGATCCCCTCCGGCACGAGATCCTTCTCCTTCACGGAGAAGGCGTAGTTGCTCGCCGTGAGTTTGGACGATTGTTCCGCTTTGGCGTTGAGCTGTTTGAATTTGGACTGGTTCCAGAGGGGACGGAAGGTGGTATCGTTCTCCAAGTCGTAATCGAATCCCATATCCGCCACCGCCTGCAGCAGGTTCGTGGCGCGGATGTGCCGGTTCACGGTGACGCAGGCGCGGGCATAATTGACGGTGAACTCCAGGTTGAACGGCGCAAGCGTGTACGCCTGCTCCGCCAGATAGAAGTAGCCGGCGGTATCCTTCTCCTGCAGACGCTGTTTGGAAAGGTAGTACGCCTCGAACGGGTTCTGTGCGGACAGGACGCTGATGAGGATGAACAAGAGACTGACGGATCGCATTCGGACACTTCCCCCTTACGGAATTACCACAACGCCGTGATCAGCATCTGCGCCAGGATGATCTTGGTGATCATCGATGCCGGATAGACCATCGCATAGTACATGTTCGGCTGGTCGTTCCGTGCCTGCTGGTTCGCGTAGGCGAGTGCCGCAGGCTGCGTCTGGAGCGCACTGGAGACCCCCATGACGGCGGACATGGGGAGATGAAGATATTTATAACCGATGGTCAATGTCAAGAACGAAATAACCGTTGTCAGCAGGGCTCCCGCAGCGATCATCACGAGACCGTCCGCCTGGAACGTTGCGCCGAACCCCTGACCGGCTTTCACGCCGATCCCGGCCAAAAAGAAGACCAGGCCGATCTGCCGCAGCACCAGATTGGCGTTGAACGGCATCGTCCAGGTGATGGAACCGGTCCGCTGGAGCCGTCCGAGGATGAGCGAGGCGATGAGCGGTCCGCCGGCGAACCCCAGTTTGAACGTGGAGCCGTTGGGGAGCGGGATGGGTAGCATACCGAGGAACACCCCGAGCACGATGCCGAGGGAGATGGAGAGGAAATCGGTCTCGGAGATCGACTTCATCGAATCACCGAAGAAGTTCGTGATGCGCTGGATGTTCTCGTGGCGCGTCACCACGCGGACGCGGTCGCCGAGTTCCAGAATGGTGTCGGGTGAGGGGACGAAATCGACATCGCCGCGGCGCACGCGTGTGATGGTCGCGCCGTACTCCTTCTCCAGATGCAGGTCGTGGATCTCTTTGCCGACCACATGCTCGTTGGAGACGAACATCCGCCGGTACTCGAAGCCGGCATTGTCCAGTGTCAGCTTGTCGTCCGCCGCCTCGCCGAGGATGATCTGCGCACGCTGCAGCGCATCGGCCGTGCCGACCGCGGCGATCAGGTCGTTCTTCTCGAACACCGTGTCCGGCAGGATGATGTTGATGGTCGTCCCCCGTTTGAAGCGGCTCAGGACGAACCGGCGCTGTTCGATCAGGTTCAGCACCTCCTCCGCCTGCTTGCCGATGACGGCGGGATTCGTTACGAGGAACGTCTTGGTGAGGATGGCGCCCGAGCCGGCCTCCCGGCTCCGCTCCGCCTCTTCCTTTGCGAAATCGACCTTCTGCCATTTGGCGAAGATGTAGTACCAGAGGATCACCCCCAGCACGCCGAAGGGATAGGTGAGACCATAGGTGATCACCGGGGCGTTCAGCAGCTGTTCGCGCAGTTCCGCCGGGTATTGGGCGGTGTACGATTTCACCGCTTCCACAGAAGCGGCAAGCGCCGGCGTGTTGGTCAGTGCGCCGCAGAAGATCCCGGCAGCGTTCGGTGCATCGAACCCGAAGAGCTGCGTGAACAGGGCGGCGATCGCCGCACCGGAGATGAGGATGAGCACCACGAAGAGGTTCGCGCGGAGGCTCTTCCGGTTGAAGGAGGCGAAGAAACTCGGTCCGGACTGCAGACCGATCGAGTAGACGAACAGGACGAGGCCGACGATGTAGATCTCTTCCGGCAGTATCAGGCGCTTGTCCAGCGCGCCGAATGCGATACCGGTGAAGAGGACGGCTGCTACGCCCAGACTGAAACCGAGCACCCGCAGCTGTCCGACGAGGAAGCCGAGGCCGATGATGGAGAAGAGCAGGATGAGCTTGTTCTCCGCGAGGATGTGTATGAGGGATTCCATGATGATAATGATAGGGCAGACAGGGCTGCGACGATGACGTTGACGAAGTGAAGGAATGCAGCAGGAGGATGGAATATTCTCCTGCTCGCCCGTAAGGTACGGAGAATTTCAGTGAGATGTAAGAAAGGAGCACGCGGGACGATGCCGCATCTTAAGGTCCTAAAAGAACAATATTTTCCTATGAACAGTTAGTTGCACTATCGGGCAACCTTTCGTATCTTTCATCATGGAGAAATCACAGCGCATCAGGGCTGTTCTCTTTTACAAGGAGTATTTTCTAGAATTTTTTAACGGACAAAGAGAAAAGCTGCAGCAGAAGATCCTTTGGACGCTGACGCTGATCGAGGAACTGCCGCGGATTCCCGAATCGTATTTGAAGCATATCGTTGGGACCGATGGTCTGTACGAGATCCGCATACAGCAGGGAGGCGATCATGTCCGGTTATTCTGCTTTTTTAGCAAAGGCAACCTGGTGATCGTTCTTCACGGATTTCACAAGTCATCCCAAAAAACTCCAAAAAAAGAGATCTCTCGCGCATTATTATTGAAAAAGGAGTACGAAGATGGGAAAACATAATCTGCTCACACTGGAAGAGTTCAAAGTACGCCGGTATGGAAAAAAGGGGACGAAGAAACGGGATCTCCTCGAGGAAGGGTATGAACGATTCAAGATCGGTGTGCTTCTGCAGGAAGCGAGAAGGGAAAAAGGGCTGACCCAAGAAGCGCTGGCAGAGAAGGTCGGCACGACGAAATCCTACATCTCAAAGATAGAGAATGACATCAAGGAGGTCCGCCTTTCTACGCTGCAGAGGATCGTGGAGTTCGGCTTAGGCGGCCAGCTGCATCTTTCGATTGAACTGTGACACCGTCTGTCTGCGTAAGCTTTATACCTGTTGATACTGTTCCGATGTGTTACCGCTTCTCCGCCGCCACCAGCAGTCCGGTGCCGGTGCTGTTGGCGGAGTGGAAGTCGATCCACATCAGCGTCAGACTGAACCAGAGTGTCGCCAGATAATAGAACGGCAGCACCACGAAGAACGCTTTGCTGGCATTCACCATCAGCAGCGGATACTTCACCACCAGCCGCCACGCCAGGGTGCCGGCCGGTCCGTACGAATAGCGCGTATAGAGCACCGTGAACCCGGCCCGCTGCAGTTTCGCCGTGATATCCTCCACGGAATAGCCGTCCCGCGCATGTTCCTCCACGAAACTCTTGTCCCCCTCCTGATGCACGTCCGACCCGCCGAGGTTGGACGGGGTGTGGATGAGCAGCCGCCCGCCCTTCTTCATTGCCGCATGGAAGTTACGGAACACCAGTTCATCCTCCGCGATATGCTCCATCACATCCACACTCAGGATGAAGTCGAACCGGTCCGTATGCGTCGGCATGGTCAGGTCCTCCACGCCGAAGTGCACCGCGGTGATGCCGGCGGCAGGGAAGAACTGCGAACAGTCCGCGATGTAGTCCTCTTTGACGTCGATGGCGTGGATACGCGCGCCGGGGAAATGCTTGGCGATGTAGTACGAGTATTGACCGAACCCGCTCCCGGCATCGAACAGCTGGAACGTTCCCTGTTTCCCGGCGAGCAGTTCGTTGAGCGCACGTTTCACATACCAGGTGCGGAGGAAGAGCACCCCGAGCAGCCAGTAGAAGAACTTGCGGAGGAAGAGCGCCTTCTTGGCGACATCACCGATGACATTCTTGATGGGATCGTATTGCATACAAAAACAATTGATAATGAATGAATTGATAATTAAGAATGGTGGATCCAATACGAACAATTGATATGGTAATGTTCCCCATTATCCATTATCAATTATTCATTTTGAATTTCGTGTGAGCTCTTCTATTGCTTCCGCCATTGCTTCCCACGAATATTTCTTCCGTTCCTCCGCGGCACCCGCCGCCAGGGGCGCTTCCAGCCGCTCGTCGTAGAAGCGGACGACCGCATCGGCGATCGCCTGCGGGTCGTTCGGCGGGACGATCAGTCCGGAGCGCCCGTCGATCACCACCTCCGGCAGCGCACCGACATTCGTGGCGATGATGGGGGAGGAGAAGAAGTACGCGATCTGGGCGATGGCACTCTGTGTGGCGGAGATGTACGGCTGCACCACCACATCAGCAGCAGAGAAGTATGTGTGGACTTTCTCGTTGGGGATGTAGTCCGAGATCACTGTCGTGCAGTCGTCGATGCCGGCCTCCGTCATATGCGCCCGGTACTTCTCCTCGTCCCCGTAGAACTCACCGCACACGAGCAGCCGCACCTTCATCCGCTGCTTGAGGATCTTCATTGCATCGATAAGTACGTGGAGTCCTTTGTAGGGACGGATGTAGCCGAAGAAGAGGATCACGCGTTCATCCGTGATGTTCAGCGCGCGTTTCGCCTCCTCTTTCGGGATGCGGTTTTTGAACAGCGAGAACATCGGCAGCGCCACGCGCCGGTATGTGGCCCCCGGGACGAACTGCTGCAGGTCCTTCTCCACTGAGGCGGACTGGGCGATGAAATAGTCCGTGAACATCGTCAGCCAGCGGGTGAAGAGCATGTCGCCCGGACGCTTCTCGTGCGGGATCAGGTTATGCAGGATGGTGAGTGTCTTCGTCCGCTTGCTGCGGAGCATCATATGCAGCGTGCCGGAACTGGGGGCGAGGAACGGCAGCCAGAACGTGGAGATGACGAGGTCCGCCTTCTCGCGGCGCAGCCGGTATCCGTGATAGAGCCAGTTGAACGGATTGATGGAGTCGATGAGCGCGGTGCTCGGCACCGGGATGCCGGCTTCGCCGCTCTCCTCCTGCGTCTTGCCGGGGAAGAGGATCCTGGGATACTGTCGCGTGAAGTTGATGATCTTCACCTGATGGCCGCGGCGCGTCAGCTCCGTGTACAGCAGCGCGATGAAGTGCGCCATGCCGCCGCGGAGAGGGTATGCCGGACCGAACAGGAGGATTTTCATAGTCGTTTAAAACGGTTGAGACGCAAACCGCTGCGTCTCAACGTACATCATGATGGAAAAATGAGGACGCTCAATTGATCTCTTCGCGGACCGAGTACTCTTTTTCCAGATGCTGGTTCTTGGTGATGAGCTCGCCGAGCAGTCCCATGGAGACGAACTGCACGCCGACGATCACCATGATCAGACCGACGATGAAGAGGGGACGGTTGCTGAGCGGCATGCCGTTCATGTACTTCTCGTACACCAGCCAGCCGCTGATGATCATTCCTGCCAGCGCGGAGAGGATCCCCCAGCCGCCGAACAGATGGAGCGGGCGGGAGAAGTAGCGCGTGGTGAAGACGACCGTCAGCAGGTCCAGGAAGCCGCGCGAGTAGCGCGCCATGCCGAACTTGGTCTTGCCGTAGCGGCGGGGACGGTGGTTCACCACCGTTTCGCCGACGCGGAAGCCGGCCCAATGAGCGAGCGCCGGGATGTACCGGTGAAGTTCGCCGTACACATTCACGCTCTTCACCACATCCAGTTTGTAACCCTTCAATCCGCAGTTGAAGTCGTGGATCTTGATGCCGGTGACCAGCGCGGTGACGAAGTTGAAGAACTTGGAGGGGATGGTCTTGCCGAGCGGGTCCTTCCGGCGTTTCTTCCATCCGGAGACCACGTCGAGACCGCCGCGCAGTTCCTTGATCAGGTTCGGGATCTCTGCCGGATCGTCCTGCAGGTCCGCATCCATCGTGATCACGAACTCTCCCTGTGCTTTCTGGAAGCCGACCTGCAGTGCGGCGCTCTTGCCGTAGTTGCGGCGGAAACGGATCGCCTTGACGCGCGGGTTGCGGGACTTGAGTTCCTTCAGCACTTTGAACGAGTTGTCGGTGGAGCCGTCATCCACGAAGATCAGCTCGTAGTTGCCCGGTACGCGGGCCAGGGAATTCTTCAGCTGTTCGTGCAGTTCGCGCAGCGACTCATCCTCGTTCAGCAGCGGGATGACGACGGAAACGGTGACCCGTCCGTTATTGGTCTGCGGTGCACGCTGTTCCTGCTGGCGTTCGGGACGCGGGTTCTGCTGGCGCGGCTGCTGCTGGCGTTCGGGACGCGGATTCTGCTGGCGCTGCTGCTGACGCTGTTGGGGCTGGGATTGCGATTGAGGTTGAGACTGCGGAGCGGAGACACCGCCCTGTTCTTCCGGTTCTTTCTTCTCGGCGGCGGCTGATTCCTCGCCGAAGATGGAGGCGGGAAGTTCGTCCACATTCTCTAACGATGAGAACTCTGAATCCGGTTTACGTTCCGGCCGGGGATATTTTCCCCGGAAGTTCTTGCGGCGGAACGGGTTATCCCGTTTCGGGGCGTTCTGCTGCTGTTCCGGCTGCTGCTGCTCCGGAGCTTGTTCGGGTGTTTCTTCTGCCATGGCACGTGTACTTTGGGCCGTTGTCCGGGATCGTGTCCACGTAATTTATCGGTGTGTGGCGGCACCCTGCTGCATTCCAACCGCAAAGATCCCTGAACAGCGGCAATGGGAAAAAATCAATATCCCCTCAAAGTAGCACAAATCATGCAGAAATGCAATGGAATGGGCGTTGCCGGACCGGGGACCTGTTGCCTCCGGCGGTTCGTCCGGTATGCCATCCCGCGGTGCGTCATCCGGCTGTGTGTTCCTCTGCTGCTTCCTTACGTGAATACGGTATTACTGGGGAATCAAATGTTCTATAACATGGATAGGTCTTCCATCGTGCTTCCGGGTCTTATCCGGAACAGTATCGTCTAGAATCGACGTGCCGCAGGGAAGTTCTGCGGGCGGAGCTTTTACGGCAGCAAGAAAACTCATTCTGCAAAAATAATTGCGAACCGCATGCCGGCGGGAAAGGGTAGGTCCGTGAATCGATGAGAAACAGGAGTGTCGTGCTCGTTCGAACGATCGTCGTCGTATCGCTGTCTTTTACCGCACTACTCGTTAACGGCTGCGTGATCGGAAAACGGACCGGAGTTTGTTGCAGATATTTTGAGAGAATGGCTTCACCGGTTGGATGTCGGAACACTGTTCATAGAACCGGGAAGTCCTTGGGAGAACGGATACATTGAATCGTTCAATGGAAAAGTAAGAGATGAGTTGCTCAATGGAGAGATCTTTGATACATTGACCGAAGAGAGGGTTGGTACCGAGAGATGGAGGAGGTTGTACAACACGGAGAGGATACACAGTACATCAGGCTACAGACCACCGGCACCAGAATCATTTTATAAGCTTCGGCTTGCCAACCTGCCTGCACCAAAGGTGTCCCTTCGGGACCGGCAGGCAGGTGCCTGAGGCAGAAAATCTAAACGAAGCACTGGCATATCATATGGGGGCAGGTCAAGATCATCTACAAGTTTGTGTTGGCCCAATTGAAGGAGTTCGCTTATTTGGCTCAAATTTGAGAATCATGGATGATGCATTTGAATATCTTTTGCCTACTGAAGCGAAGAAAAAGAAGGGACAATTTTTTACACTTCGACATGTTGTAGAAATGTGTATATATAGTTATTGAAAATCGGATAACACCATCTACGATTGATCATGATGAATATTCGGTTATCGTTCGATGAACAGCAGCAGGACGATGATCGACGCCGCTGCTCTCCCGGGGAGGAAGAGCAGCGTTGTTTTGTCAAAAACGCGTTCTCACGAAGTGCGTGATATCGCTGAAAGACCGATCAACGGTATCAACCTGTTGAACATGATGTTGGAATATATGTACAAACAGAATCAACCATTCACAGTACGAGGATATATGAAAATTTTGTACCTGTTCCTGACCATGCCGGTGTTGGCGTTTGCACAATGGAACAACCTCAGCGGTCCGGGATTAACGAATATCACCGCGATCGCAACATGGGGTGATCAACTGCTGGTCGGAACTTCCGGTCAGGGGATCCATGCAACGGGAGATCGGGGCGATACGTGGAGATCATTGAACGGCAATATTTCCAATTTCACTGTTACAGCGTTATATGGGGGCGATACGATCATGTTGGCAGGCATCACCACCGGTGCGGTCCACGGATTATATTCCTCCACAGACAATGGTGCGTCATGGAAGAAATACACATCGCCGTTCGCCAACAGCGCCATCAACACGATCTTCAAAGCGGACACCGTGCTTTTCGTCGGTAGTTCGTCGGTCTATCGGTCCACCAATAACGGCGGTTCATGGCAGACCGCTTCATCCGGCATCACACTCGGCGCAGTGACATACAAAATCATAGGTGTCGGTTCGACAGTCTATGCCGCAACGAGTTCCGGAATTTTCCAATCAACGAACCTGGGAACGTCGTGGACACAGGTGAAGACGACCGCCAATCTGAACGAAGTGCCATATGCCATAGCATCCGCAAACGGAAAGATCTACTCCGCCAGTTATAATGGTGGAATCAACAGCGGCAAAGATTCCGTCTACCGGTCCACGGACGGCGGTGTGACATGGACGAACATCAAGAATAATCTTCCGGCATCCCTGTATGGCCGATATCTGATGGCGTACGGCGACACGGTCTTCTACGGTTTGCAGGGGGACGGAATGTACCGTTCCACCAATGCAGGTCAGTCATGGCAGATCGATACGGTCGGTTTGACCAACAAGCGGACCTATTTCGGATTGATTGCCGGGAATGTGATCTACTCCGGCGGCGAATCGGAGTTCGGCGGAACAGGCGGCCTTTTTGTCTCTACGAACAACGGAAATGTTTGGACGAAGAAAATGAGCACCATACATAACGGGAATGCCACCGACATTGTCAGTGTCGGCTCATATTTGCTCGTGAACATCGGCTCCAATACAACGGCGAACAAAGGTATCTATCGTTCCACCGACCGGGGAGCAACGTGGAAGAAATCCAGCACGGGTCTCACCATCAGCGGCAATCCTGCCACGGTTGGTCAATTGACCGAAATGAAAGGGATCGTCTTCGGCAATGCAGCGACGAACGTTTCCCAAGGGATCTATGCGTCGTTCGATTCCGGTGCAACCTGGGGTCCGGTCAATACCGGTCTGCCGAATTTCTCCACGGTCTATGGTTTCATGGCCGATGCGGATACACTGTATGCCGCATTGAAGGAGGGACTGTATCGCACAACGAACAAAGGAACAGACTGGACCAAATGGGGCACCGGTATTCCTGCATCGAATATCTACGGCGTCGTGATCAAGAACGATACGATGTTCGCTTCCGGCGGAGGTGCGAATATCTACCGGTCCGTCAACCGCGGCCGAACATGGACAACGGTCAAGACGAACCAGACAATGTATGTTCCGTACCGGATGTTTGTGTTCGGGAACCGGATCTTCACCATCACGAATACCGGTTCAGGGAATCTGTACGCCTGCTCCGACACCGGGGCTGTGTGGACCGAAGTGAACAATGCTGCACTCGGTTCGAATGTGACATCGGTGCATATGAGCGGTCCGGATCTGATCGCTAACGTCCTTTCCAAAGGGATGATGTTGTCTACGAACGGCGGCACCAGCTGGGCTTTCATGAACCAAGGACTCTATAAAGGGAATACGCAGTCGCTGTACGCTTCGTTGATCGTGAATGATACGCTCTTTGCGACCCTGCACGAAGGAGGGATCGTCCGGCGTGCGTTACAGGTATCTGGTGTCACATCCGTCCAGCGAATGACGGACCGTACACCGGAAACGTTCTTGCTCTCTCAAAATTATCCCAACCCGTTCAATCCGGCAACAACGATCACATATCAAGTTCCGAAACAGGGACGCGTCACAATGAAAGTGTATGACGTTCTTGGAAAGGAAGTTGCCACGCTG
>JABWAK010000231.1 GCA_013361065.1 Bacteroidota bacterium | reverse complement strand
TCCGGCGGAGTGCTCCGGATCGACAAGAAGATGGTGCAGGAATGGCGGACCAGGATCTGAACTTCCCATCGTATAGCCTGAAACGACAAAGGCCGGTCAATGACCGGCCTTTGTGTTTTCTGAACCAATAACGTACTCAGACCTTGGAGACCTCTTTGATGCGGCGGACGATGGTGATGAAGAATCCGCCGATGAGCAGCACGGTACCGATCCATACCAGATTGATGTACGGTTTCACGCTTGCTTCCACCACGAGCGTCTCCGCTTTCGGAGCGGGTGCCTCATTGCCATGGGTGATCCCTTTCACTTCCAGGGTGACGGTCGCTTCCGCTGCATCCTGGCTCGGGTTCATCCCTTTGATCACGACGGAGAGAGGTGAACCGGGAATCGCTGCTTCGGTGAAGACCGGTTGTCCCCCTTTGTTGGACATCGTGGGACGGACGACCTGTTTCTTCCCGTCCATCACCACCTCGATCTGCATCACCAGATAGTTCCCCTGCTCCTTCGTCTGGGTGAAATCGTATCCAAGATAGGTCAGTTCCATCCCTTCATACTGCTCCTTCTTCCCTTTCAGCAGGGTCACTTCATGGTCATGACCGCCGCCCCCTTCCGGTACCTCCAGCGAGAGCGGAGAGACGTAGAAGTCCTTCGTGATCATGTTCACGATATCCGGATTGCGGATGAGGGAGCCTTCCTCGCTCTCCTTGAACATCACCGGCGTGACGATGAACTTCTGTCCGTCCTTCATCACTTCCACATTGAACCCGAACCGGCCGCGTTCCATCGGCTGATACCCGACATACTTCATCGTGTAGCCGAGCGCCTGCACTTCCTTCCCCTGTTCCAGGCTGAGGGTCTTCACATCGTCATACTTCGCCGAGGCGACGAAACCGAGGAACATCAGGGCGAGACCGACATGCGCCAATGCCCCGCCGGCCATCTTCGGATTGCCCTGGACGATCTTCCAGCCGACGATGAGATTGGTGAAGAGGGCGAACGCGGAAGCATAGATGAAGATGATCATCGCGACGTGCGTGGCACCCATCAGGAACGTTATAAGAGTGAAGAGTGCTGCCAGCAGCGCCGGGAGCCGGAGCTCCTTCAGCAGGTCCTTCGTGCTGGAGTTCTGCCACCAGAGCAATTGTCCGAATCCCGCCAGCAGCGCGATGGCAACACCGAGCGGCAGCGTGGTGGTGACGTAGAACGAGGGATCGACCGCGGAGATCTTCCCTTTCATGATATTGGTGATGATCGGGGACGATGTGCCGATCAGGATGAAGATCGAAGCGAAGACGAGCGAGGAAGCGCCGAGGAACAGGGCGAACTCGCGCGAGACGAGCGAATGCTGCACCGGCACGACCGGCATCTCGTTCCAGCGGGAGAAGAGCAGTCCGAAACCGAGCGCCGTGAAGAGACCGATGACCATCAGCAGCAGCCAGTAGACCCACATGCCGGGATCGACGAACGAATGGACCGAGGTCTCGCCGAGCACGCCGCTGCGCGTCAGGAAGGTGGAATAGAGCACAAGAATGAAGCAGAGCATGCTCAGGACGAAATTGGTCTTGATGTAGGTGCCGTTCTTCCGCTGCGCCAGCATGGTATGGATGGAGGCAACGCAGACGAGCCACGGAACGAGCGATGAATTCTCCACCGGGTCCCAGCCCCAATAGCCGCCCCAGCCGAGCGTCTCATATGCCCAATAGCCGCCGAGGATGATCCCTGCGCCGAGCATCAACGAACCGAACGCGGTCCACGGCGTGGCGACACGGATCCAGCTGACGTAATCCCGCTTCAGCATCGCTGCGACCGCATAGGCGAACGGGATCGACATGGAGGTGAAACCGATGAAGAGGATCTGCGGATGGATGACCATCCAGTAATTCTGCAGCAGTGCGTTCAGTCCCTTCCCTTCCATCGGGATCTGCGCCCAGAGTCCGCGCGCCTGGTCCACCCAGATGTAGTTGGTGACATCCGCCGGGATAGCGCCGACATGCAGCAGCTGGGAGGAGAACTGCTCCCAGATCGGCTTGAAGGGATTCTTGACAACGAGCATCAGGATCAGAAAGGTGAAGATGGCGGAGAAGACCGCCATGAACTCCGCTTCGTATCCCCGTTTCGCCGTATAGCGCAGCAGGACGAGACCGATCAGACCGGTATACAGCGCCCAGAGCATGAAACTCCCTTCCTGACCGGCGTAGAACGTGGAGATCAGCAGGGACAGCGGCAGGTCCGTGGAACTGTAATTCCAGACATAGTAATACTGGAACTGATGGGTCAGGATGAGATACAGGAGCATCCCGGAGGCGACCACCACGCCGCCCACGGCGATCTCATAGAACCAGCGGGCGAACGTGCGGACCGTGTCCGATGGATTCCGATGGACAACGAAATAGAGGAACGTGGAGATGATGGAAGCAGCGAACGCGATCTTGATCAGCGCGGCACCGAACATGCAGACCTCATAATGTTTTCTTCACTGCTTCGCCGTCCCCTTCATACTTTGAAGGGCACTTGGTGAGCAGTTCGTTCGCATGGAAATACCCGTCCTTGAAGCGGCCTTTGGCTACGACCTCCGTGGCGATCTCGAAGTTGTTCGGCTTGGCGCCGTCCAGCACGACCTTCATCTCCACAGCATTATCATCCACCATGTAGAACGTGAACTGGGATTTCGAGGCATCGAACGACGATTCCTTCTCCTTCACCCATTTCCCCTTCACCTGGACCTTCTTGTTGATGTTCTGCGCGGACTCGAAATCCATGTACTCGATGTTGCTTTCCATGAAGGTGGTGGCACCGAAAATGAGCGCTCCCACGATGATGGTACCGGCGACGATGACTTTCAGATTCATGATGAGCTCCTATTTCTTGATCTGTTCTTCGAGTTTCTTGATCTTGGCATCCAGGCGGAACATGTAGCCCAGGAAGCCGAACCAGATGGACAGGATGACCACCAGGACGACGTAGAGTTGATTCTGTTCAAAGAATTCCATTGCATTCCTCGTTTATTGTGAATCGGTGATCTGCTGCACATGCCGTTCGAGCCGCATCTGCCGCACCTTGAGCGTATACATCCAGAAATAGAGCACTGTGAAACCGATGAGCGACGCGAAGAAGACCATCAGCATATTCGTCGCCATCTTGAACTCGAGCACCGGTCCTTTCCCCTGTTCATCCCCGAGCGAGCCGGGATGGAGACCGGACATGATGCGCGGCATGACAAAGATGAAGAACGGCACTGTGACCCCTGCGATGATGGAATAGACGGAGGAGAGTGTCGCGCGGCGCTCTTCCTCATCGATGGCCGAACGGAGGACGAAGTAGGCGCCGTAGATCAGCAGCAGGATGAAGATGGAGGTTTGCCGGGGATCCCAGTTCCAGAACGAGCCCCAGTTGAACTTGGCCCAGATGGCGCCGGTGACGGTCGCAAGCACACAGAGCAGCAATCCGAGACTGGCGGACGAGACCGAGCGGAGGTCGTAGTCGATCTCCTTCTTCTTCAGATAGATGATGCCGTAGATCATCGACATGACGAACGCGACTACCGTAGCCCAGGAGATGGGGACATGGAAGATGATGTTGCGGGCCTTCTCTTCAAGACCAGGGATGAACGGGAAGTGATACCAGGTTTCCGGCACACGCATCATCGGGAAGGCGATGCCGGCGATGATGACAGCGGTGAGCCAGACGGAGACAGCGATCTTCAGCCACAGTTTCATAGTCAGTCTTTCCAGACAAAGTCGAAGACAAGGAATGATGTCGCGATCATCACGACGGTGAACGAGATCAGGATCTGAAACTCCTGCAGCGCCTCGGCCAGGAACGCCCCCTCGGTGGCGAGTTTCGTGGCATTGATACAGGTGAGCAGCAGCGGCAGCAGGATCGGGAATGCGAGGACCGGGAAGAGCGTCCCTTTCGTATTCGCTTTCGCGATGATCGCCGCCAGGATCGTGGAG
>JABWAK010000059.1 GCA_013361065.1 Bacteroidota bacterium | reverse complement strand
CGTTCCGTGGTGGCATGGAGGAATCCGCTGATGGTGTCGTACTGCGCATCTTCCGGGATCGACGCACCGAACCGTTCGTTGAATTCGTGGATCGGCATTCCGCCGCTCACGATCGGGGAGCCGTCGCTCGCCGTCTCCACTTCCGGCTGGTCATCATCATATTCATCCCGGATCTCTCCGACGATCTCCTCGACGATATCCTCGATGGTGACGATCCCTTCCGTTCCGCCGAACTCATCGATGACGATCGCCATATGCTGTCGGTTCTTCTGCAGTTCCTTCAGCAGCACACTGATCTTCTTGGATTCCGGCACAAGGTACGCGGGACGGATGATATCCTGCAGGATGATCAGGTCCCGGTGTTCGAGCATACCGATGAGGTCCTTGGTGTAGATGATGCCGACGATGTTGTCGATCGATTCCCGGTAGACGGGCACCCGGGTGAATCCCTGATCGATAAGCGAATGGAGCAGCCGGTCCCGCGGTGTGCCGATGTCGACGGCGAAGACGTCGGTGCGGGGGACCATCACCTCCTTCACGGTCGTGTCGGTGAATTCCAGGATGCTCTTGATCAGTTCATGTTCGGTCCGGTCGATCGCGCCGCTCCGCTCCCCTTCCTCCAGGATCTGGATGACCTCCTCTTCCGAAACGGCAGGACGTTTCCATCCGAACTTTTGCAGTACGGCAGTGAAGAACGACGAAAGGACGGAACTGTTCGCAGGGGGAGGTTTATGCATGGGTGAACTCGATCAGCTGGTTCAGTTTCTTCCGTGCGGCACCGGAGGCGATGGCATCGGATGCGACGGCGACACCTTCCGCGATGGAAGAGGCGATACCGGCAACAGCCAGCGCAGCGCCGGCATTCAAAGCAATAATGTCACGCGGCGCACCGCTCTTCCCTTCGAATACCGCAAGAATGATGGCAGCATTCTCCGCCGCATCGCCGCCGGAGATGTCGGACAGATCCGATGCCGGCAGGCCGGCCGATTCATGCTGGAAGGTCGTCGTGGTCACACGTCCGTTCGACACCTCACTGATCCTCGTCTCACCGTTCACGGTCATCTCGTCCATCCCGCCATATCCGTGCACCACCATCGCGCGTTCGGTCCCAAGATCGAGCAGGACGTTGGCCAGGACCTCGGTCAATCCGCGCCGGTAGACTCCCATCAACTGCCGTTTCGCTCCAGCAGGGTTCGTCAGCGGACCCAGCAGGTTGAAGATGGTCCTCATCCCAAGTTCTTTGCGGACGGGGGCAGCGTATTTCATGGCACCATGCAGCATCGGGGCGAACAAGAAGCCGATCCCGATCTCATCCAACGATGCCTCGACACGTTCTTTCGGGATATCGATATTGACTCCGAGCGCTTTCAGCACATCGGCACTGCCGCTCTTGCTGGAGACCGCCCTGTTCCCGTGCTTTGCCACGATCGCCCCGGCTGAAGCAGCAACGATCGCGGATGCCGTGGAGATATTGAAGGTCCCCAACCCGTCCCCGCCTGTTCCGCAGGTATCGATGATCGTCGAATGCCTGCTGACGATCCTGGTCGATTTCTCCCGCATCGCCAATGCCGCACCGGATATCTCCTGCACGGTCTCCCCCTTCATCCTCAGTGCGGTCAAAAAAGCGGCGATCAGGGATTCACTGGCGTTCCCGGACATGATCTCCAGAACGCATTCATAGGACTCCTGTTTGGAGAGGTCGGTCCGTTCCACCAGCTTATGGATTGCTTCTTGTAACATATAAGAATTTACTCTAAAAGTCGTTGATATTCAATAAGTTACCCGCTCCAGGAACAAGCCTTTTGAAGGTGCTGCCTGACCTGCTTGTGAGCGCCGGCGGGATGCCAAAATCGATTGGAAATCCTCAACGGGAGTATATCCCCGGCCGATATTGACCATGGTGCCGACCAACGCCCGTACCATACCATGCAGGAATCTGTTCGCCTGAACGGAATAGATCATATGCCGGTCTGTTCGCTGCCAGCACGATTCCATCACATTGCAGAGATGGTGATCCACCTCGGATTCCGCCTTGCAAAATGCCTGGAAGTCATGCGTTCCAAGGATCGACGATGCTGCATGGTTCATGGCATCCACATCAAGAGCGTAATGCAGTTCCCACGTATACTTTCGTTCCAAAGCGGTCGGACGGACAGCGATGAAATAACGGTAATGCCGGGATACGGCACTGTACCGGGCTGAGAACCCTTCTTCCACCTGTTCGGCGGAATGGACAACGATATCCTCGGGCAGAAGGCCGTTCAATGAGCGGCTCAACTCCTGTGCACCGACTGTTGAAGTCGTCATGAAGTTCGCCACCTGACCGCGGGCGTGGACACCGCTGTCCGTTCTGCCCGCACCGGTTACCGCACACTGCTCGCGCGTGATGACCGCAATGGCCTTCTCCAGTTCCTCCTGGACGGTCCGGCCGTTCGGCTGGCGCTGCCATCCGACAAAGTCGGTCCCGTCATACTCTATGGTCAGTTTGATGTTCCGTTTCATACAAAAAAGCCCCGCGTGGCGGGGCTTGGTCTAGAATCGGTGGATGAGACTGAGCGTCATCCCGTCCGGCTTCAGCCCGTTGCCGGAGAGCGATGATTGAAACCACCAGGAACCGAGCTGCTCGGATGCCTGTGCATTGGCGATACGAACAAGCCGCGCGGCGTTGATGGCACTGATGATATGGTTCACCACGATACCGGCGATCACGAACTGTGCATTGTTCAGCACTTTTTCGCTGGAGACGCGCAGCGCGCGGTATTCCTGCCGGTTCTGATCGGAATCCCACCTCCAATACAGCGAGGAGTTGGCATCATACACACGCTCCAGTTCTCGGTCCTGCAGCTGCTTGTCGTTGTATTCATAGATATCGTTGAAATTGCCAAGGTCGACGAAGTACCGGTCGTTCTTCCCTGAGAGCGACACACCGGCATGTGCGGCCGCAAAGTTCCGCGCATCATCCCGCAGCCAGCTGCCGTACTGACGGAAGGAGAACCAGGTAAGCCACAATCCCCCTTCGGCGATCAGTGAATACTGTCCTTCATCGAAACCGCCGGCATAATACTCCCCCATCCCGGGCAGCAGCAGCGAATAGAATACAGCGGTTGCAGCGGACCGGCGTTCAGCGACAACCGGCTGCACTGACGGCTCTTCTTGATCCACAGCAAGCGTACCGGTCAGTTCAGACCGTAACTGCTGCATCGAGTATTGTGCTTCTGCCGCCGCAGAGGCACAGAGCAGGACGATGATGATGATGAATGTCCGCATACGATATCCTTTCGATACTGCCGCACGTTGCCGTGTCCGGCATTGGTGGATGGTTGACTGCTGCAGTATCAAATGCTGATGGCGGCGGCTCCTGTTCGTGAGGCGGTTCCGATCACCGGGATGTGCGGCATCGGTGTGATGGTATTACTGACTGAGACCAGACGCACGACTTCGCCTGCGCACTGTTCGCCGGTCTGTTCGCCGATCCGGACCATGGCCACGGTGTTCTCCAGTGACGGATGGTACGGCACGGTGACCCGTACATAATTGTCCGTATATCCTGAGAGCATATTGTCCTGGATACTCCCCTCCACCAGCACCGGCCGGACCGCACCGAGCTGCGAACGATGGAATTCCGACCGCTTCATCTGTCCCAGCACACGGAGCGCATCACTGTGCGAATAGCGGATACGCGGTTCCACCCGTCCCGGGAAATCGACGGAGGGCGTATTGGGACGCTCGGAGTATGTGAAGACATGCAGATAGCTGACCGGGAGCGCATGGATGAAGTCGAAATTGCGTTTGAACAGCTCTTCCGTTTCACCGGGAAATCCGACGATGACATCGACGCCGATCCCGGCATCGGCGGATCGGGAACGAATGGAATGAATGAGATTCCGGTAATCCTCCGACGTATAGCGACGGCGCATCTTCCGCAACAATTCGTCCGTACCGTGCTGCAACGGGATGTGGAAATGCGGACAGACCTTGTCCGACGAGAGCCAGACATCGATCACTTCATCCGTCAGCAGATTCGGTTCGATGGACGATACACGGATCCTCTCCACACCATCCACACCGTCCACTGCTTTCAGGAGCGCCGCGAACGAGGTGCCGTCATGCTTGCCGAAATCCCCCACATTCACACCGGTCAGGATGATCTCCTTATATCCCATCCGGACGAGGTCCCGGGCCTGGGCAACGCAGGCATCGATGCTCTGGCTGCGGCTTCCGCCGCGTGCAAGCGGGATGGTGCAGAACGCACAATTGAAATCGCAGCCGTCCTGCACCTTCAGGAACGCCCGTGTCCGGTCATCCACTCCGCCGGAATAGGCGGGACCGAAATCATTGACGGAGGAGATCGGACCGACGAACACTTTCGGCTGCGCGAACTTGCGGAATCCATCGGCATAGTCGAACAGCCGGAACTTCTCGGAAGCACCGAGCACCATATCCACGCCGTCGATAGAGGCGATCGTCTCCGGATCGAGCTGCGCATAGCACCCGATCACTGCCACGAAGGCACCGGGCGAGGTGCGGAGCGCACGGCGCACGATCTGCCGAGCTTCACGGTCCGCCCGTTCCGTAACGGAACAAGTGTTGATCACGCAGACATCGGACGGTTCGGAGAACGGCACCACGGTGAAGCCGCGGTCGGTGAACTGACGTTCCAGCGAGGCGGTCTCCGCGTAATTCAGCTTGCAGCCGAGGGTATGGAAGGATGCTTTCATGGATTCACAGAAATAGCGGTGCCGCTCCCATCAAAGGGAGCGGCACCGGATGGACAGAGCGGTCTCAGCGCAGTTCTTCATCCGCCGCACGCTTCTCATCGGCCGTCAATGCGCTCGGCATCGCGTCCTTCAGCGTGATGGGGGGAAGTTTGTGCTTGGAGACGTAATCGTCGATGACCTTCTGCTCCTTGCCGCGGAGGTACTCCACGACCGAGAGGACGATCTTCTTGCTCTCACCGTCGAATTCGATGACGGTCATCGGCAGTTTGTCGCCGACCTGGAACGCTTCTGCAAGGTTCTTGATCGGGGTCTGCGAGAGCTGCGAGAGCGGGACGAATCCGTCCACACCGAGCGGAAGTTCGACGATCACACCTTTTTCAATGATGCGAACGACCTTGCCTTCCACTTCCGTGTTGACCTTGTACTGGCTGCCGAACGCATCCCAGGGATTGTCGTTCAGCTGCTTGTGTCCGAGGGAGATGCGGCGCTGGTCCACATCCACGCCGAGGATGATCACCTCGATGCTGTCGCCCTTCTTCACGATCTCCCCGGGGTGGCGGATCTTCTTCGTCCAGGAGAGGTCCGAGATGTGGATCAGACCGTCGATGCCCTGCTCCAGTTCGACGAAGACGCCGAAGTTGGTCAGGTTACGCACCGTACCGGTATGACGCGAACCGATGGGATACTTCACCATCAGCGAGCTCCACGGATCGGGTTCGAGCTGCTTCATGCCGAGCGAGATCTTCTTGCCGGCAGCGTCCAGGGAGAGGATGACCGCTTCGATCACCTGGCCCATGGAGACCATCTGCGACGGGTGCTTCACGTGCTGCGTCCAGCTCATCTCCGAGATGTGGATGAGGCCTTCGATGCCCTTCTCGATCTCGATGAATGCGCCGTAATCGGTGAGCGAGACGACCTTGCCGCCGACCTTCTTGCCGACCGGATAGCGTTCGTCGATCTTCTCCCACGGATGCGGCTGGAGCTGCTTCATGCCGAGCGAGATACGCTTCTTTTCCTGATCGAAATCGAGCACGACCACGTTCACGGTCTGATCGAGTTTCACCACTTCGGACGGATGGTTGATACGGCCCCAAGAGAGGTCCGTGATATGGACGAGACCGTCCACGCCGCCGAGATCGATGAACACACCGAAATCCGCGATCGCCTTCACGATACCTTCCAGGATCTGACCCTTCTCGAGTCCGGCAAGGATGCCCTTGCGCTGGTCCGCCAGTTCCTCTTCCACGAGGATCTTGTGGCTGACCACGATGTTCTCGGAGGGATGGTTCACTTTCACCACACGGAAATCCATCTCACGGCCGAGCAGTGCATCGAAATCGCGCACCGGACGGACGTCGATCTGCGAACCGGGAAGGAACGCATCGATGCCCATCACATCCACGACCAGACCGCCTTTGATGCGGCGGATGATCTTTCCGACCACCACATCGCCGTTGGTGTAGGACTTCGTGACCTTCTCCCACACGCGCATGAAATCGGCGCGTTTGCGGGACAGGACCATCTGGCCGTCCTTATCCTCGATCGATTCCAGGAAGACCTCGACCTCATCGCCGATCTTCAATTCTTTGATATTGGGGAATTCGCCGATCGGTACGGTCCCTTCGGACTTGAACCCGATATCGAGCACCACATCGTTGTGCCCGATGAACACGATCTTCCCTTTGACGATCTCACCCTGGGTGATCTTCCCCAGCGTTCCTTCGTACATCTCCATCAACTGCTTCATCTCCTCCGGAGAATACGGCTTATCGTCGATGAGCGGATCCACTTCTTGCTGTTGTGACATTACTTGTCTCCATGTTCCCTGGTCCGAGGTGGACCGGGAACCAGGCCTGGCTGCTGCGCTGCTGCAGAGGGTCATCGGTCCCTGCGGCGGTACGCCATCACCGGCCGTGTTGCGTTTGGTGATTGGTTCTGTGTGTTAAGGATGACCGTAGTGCTATGCTGTGAATCTCGTTTCGATCGCCTGCTTCACCCGCTCCATGAGCCATTGCGGTGTGGAGGTCGCTCCGCTGATGCCGACCGTGGAAGCGCCGGTGAACCATTCGTCCTGCAGTTCCGTCTCGCTCTCCACGAAATGCGTGCGCGGATTCTCGCTCTTCGCGATCTCGTGCAATACTTTCCCGTTGGAGCTCATCTTCCCGGCAACGAAGATCATCACATCGTTGCTCTTCGAGAACTCCCGTAACTTCTTGTCGCGTCCGGAGACCTGGCCGCAGATCGTATCCTTCGCATGGAAGTCGATCGCCATCTCCTCGAACGTGCCGACCTCGAACTCCGCCGTGATACGCGCTTTGATCGCATCGCGGATGGCGTAGAAGGTCTCCTTGTCCATCGTGGTCTGCGAGAAGAGGACCGTCTTCTTCGTGAAATCGAATTTCTCGATCTCCGCCACCGATTTGATGACGATGGCAGTGCCGTTCGTGTGCCCGACGAGACCGATCACCTCCGCATGGTCCTTCTTGCCGAAGATGACGATCTGGTACTGCTTGTCGTAGAACTTGCGGATCCGCTCCTGCACTTTCGTCACCACCGGACAGGTGGCATCGATGACATCGATCCCCCACTCCTTCATCTTCCGGAACGTCTCGGGCGGTTCACCATGGGCGCGGATCAACACCTTGGCATCCTTCAGATTCGGAAGGTCATCATGCCGGATGGTGTGGAGTCCTTTCGCTTCCAGACGCTCGATCTCCACCGGGTTGTGGATGATCTCGCCGAGCGAATAGAGCTTCCCCGTCTCTCCCAGTTCCTGCTCGGCGATATCGACCGTGCGGACAACGCCCCAGCAGAACCCTGAATTATTGTCGACCGTTACTTTCATACACTCCCGTTGCCGATGATCGCATTCGCCCGCGCGACGATGAACTCCACCTGTTGTTCGATGGAGAGATGCGTGGTATCCACTTCGACGGCATCGTCCGCTTTGCGCAGCGGACTCACACTCCGTTCGGAATCAATGCGGTCCCGGTCCAGGATCTCCTGCTCCAGCACATCCAGAGAGACCGCGACCCCTTTCCCTTCCAGTTCCTTCTTACGGCGGACCGCGCGTTCACGTGCATCAGCCCGCATGAAGATCTTCAGATCGGCATTCGGGAAGACGATGGTGCCGATATCCCGTCCTTCGAGCACGATGCCTCCGTCCGTCCCCATGGCGCGTTGTTCCTTCACCATCAGCGTACGGACCTCCGGAACAGTGCTCACCGGACTGACCATGTTCGTCACTTCCGGCAGCCGGATCTCATCACTCACTTCCATCCCGTCCAGCACCACATGCACTTGTCCATTCCTATTGACCAGACGGACGGTCGTGGAATCGGCGAGCGCCGCCACTTTCTTCTTATCGCGCGGTTCGATCTTCGCGCGGAGCACTTTCAATGCCATGGCGCGGTACATGGCGCCGGTGTCGATATGCAGATAGCCCAATGCCGCTGCGACTCGTTTCGCAGTGGTACTCTTCCCGGAAGCGGCGGGACCATCGATCGCAATGATAATTCTCTTCAAAACTCTCTTTTTTTAGCTTACATTGAACTATAATATACTCAATCTTGCCCTGCTATCCAAAAAGTATTCGGTTCCATGCAGAAACTGACACACGACGAAATCGCTAAAAACCGCAGGAAACTGGAGGAATTTGAGACCCTTCCCCGGAATCCGATCTACGCACTGGCAGACAATATCCGCAGTCTGTACAACGTCGGCTCCATCTTCCGCAGTTCGGACGGTGCACTCGTCCAAACGCTCTATCTGACCGGATTCACACCGCATCCGCCGCGCAAAGAGATCGAAAAGACTGCACTTGGCGCTACGAATACCGTTCCGTGGGAGTATCACCGTGATCCGATGACGGCCGTGACGAAGCTGAAGCAGCAAGGGGTGAAGATCTGTGTGCTGGAACTGACCGACCGAAGTGTGCCGTACTATGAACTGAGACCGCAGGATTTTCCGCTCTGCCTGGTGTTCGGGAATGAATTGACGGGGGTCTCACCGGAGATCATCGCCGCCGCGGACATGGCGATCGACATCCCGATGTATGGCAACAAGCAATCGCTCAACGTCGCAGTGGCGTACGGGATCGTGCTGTATGACTGCCTGCGGACACTTCATCGTCCGACGCGAGAGTGAAGAAGTCGGTCCGCTCATGCGTATGGATGCGGATGACGCCGGCACGGACGAGCGTGGTGAGCGTACGGGAAGCGCGGCGGGTGGAGACGTTGATAAGCGATGCGAACTCCGCTACAGTGATGCGCGGATGGGCATCCAGATAACTGAAGAGCCGTTTCTCATTCTCCCCGATCATGAGCGTCAGCGGCTCTTTCTCCGGACGTTCATCCCGGAGCACCTTCACCACTTCTTTGCTGGCGATGACGGTGTTATCATTCACTCGGATGAATACATGCCGTTCGTTCGTCTCGTCCGTCACAAAATGCGGTTTCTCACTGCTCTCCTCCACCTCCACCACGATCACATCGCGGCGGTTGAACGGAACGATCCGTATGGCATACGGCACCGGCGGCTCACAGAGGATCTCAGCTGATTCACGGATAAGATCGAGTTCCGCCTTCTCGCTCTCCACACCGACGATACTGCCGTCGTCATCCACACCGAACAGGACGGTGCCGCCGCGGGTGTTGGCGAAGGATGAGAGGGTCTTGGCGATCTTGACCGGTGAGGAGACCTTCCTTTTGAATTCGAGTTCGAACCCTTCTCCCTCGGTGATGAGGCGTTTCACAGCTTTCAGGTCCATCACATCCCCCGTGCCGACATCCTGCTGAGGATGATGGAGGAACGGCGCGACACGTACCGGTTCATCACATTCGGCTTGTGCTTCCTGGGACTCGGGATCGTTGCCGCCATCTGCGCAGCTTCCTCACGGGAAAGCGCTGCTGCTGATTTACCGAAGTACCGCCGTGCGGCCGCTTCCGCCCCGAAGATACCGTCCCCCCATTCGATCACATTCAGATAGATCTCCAGGATACGGCGTTTGGACAAGGTACGTTCCATCCGGAGCGTGATGATCAGCTCCTTCAGTTTGCGGACAGGGTCTTTTGATGTGGAAAGATAGAGGTTCTTGGAGAGCTGCTGCGTGATGGTGCTGCCGCCGCGGGCAGCCTTTCCCTTTTCGAGATTCTTCTCGATCGACTCGCCCAGTTCGTACCAGTCGATCCCTTCGTGTTCATAGAACATCCCGTCCTCGGAGACGATGACCGCATTGATGAGATGGCGCGAGATACGGGAGAGCGGTACCCAGTTCTGCTGGATGACGAACTTCTTCCCTGCATCCTCCGCTTCCTGCACCCGTTGTTCCATCATCGCCGTCCGGCCGGGATTGTTCTTCCGGAGCGACTGGAGACTATTGTTTGGCAGGACTAGGTACTGGATGAACAGGATCGCGGCAACTCCCAGTAGGATCGTCTTCCCCCGGTTCTGCTTCGCCCAGGAGAATCCTTCGGCAGCATATCGGTCGGACAGGATCATCGTACGTACTCCGCTCATCATGGCGTCACCGTTTCGCGTCCAGATATCCCTGCAGCATGATCGCCGCAGCCATCTCGTCGATCTTCCCCTTGTTCTGCTGCCGTTGTTTCTTGCGTGTGCCCATCGCCACCAGGGACCGCTGCGCCATGACCGAGGTGAACCGTTCATCCGCACGGTCGATGGTCACCGGAGTGGCGGTGCGCAGCCGTTCCACGAACACAGCGACCTCCTCCCCTTTACTGCTCTGTTCCCCGCGAAGGGTGAGCGGATCGCCGATGATGATCCGCTCCACATCCTGTTCATCCACGATCGCCAGGATGCGTTTGATGGCATCACCGTCATTCGGCACCGTGGTGAATCCCTGTGCGATGATCTTCAGCGGGTCGCTCACCGCGATACCGATCCGGACCGTGCCGTAGTCGATCCCCATGTACCGCCGGTAGCCGCTACTCATCGAACCGCTCCACTTTCGAGATGCTCTTGACCCGCTTGAGACGTTCCATGATGCCGTTCAGGTGGTTGATGTCCTTCACGTACATGATGAAATGACCGTCGAAGAACGAATCCTTCGTGTTGACATTCACCCCGCGGATATTGGTGTTATTGAAGTTCGAGATGGCATTGGTCACATCGTTCAGCAGACCGCTGCGGTCCTTCCCGGAGATGCGCACGCCGGCGATAAAGTCCCCGGCATTCGATTCCGGCCAGGAGACTCGCACGATACGTTCCTCACCGTTATTCAGCATCGACTGTACATTCCGGCAGTTCTTCCGATGGATCTTGATCCCTTCGCCGGTGGTCACATACCCGACGATATCATCCCCGGGGATCGGATTGCAGCATTTGGCGTAGGTGTACAGCATATCCCCCTTCGTTCCGAAGATGGAGATGCCGGTAGTAAGATTGCGGGCCGTATCGACAAACTTGTTGAACATGGAGGCGGCATCCTCCGTTTTCAGTTCGCCGTCGGTTTTCCGGTTGGTATCGGTCAGTTCGTTGATGACGATATCAGCATCGATCTCCTCGTTGCGAATGGCGAGATAGAAGAGCTGCAGGTTATCGTACCGTTTGGTGTGGACGAACCGAGTCAGATCATCATCATTGATATGGAGTTTCGCCTTCTTCGCTTTCTTCGCCCAGATCTCGGCCCCTTCCTCGATGAGCTTCCGCTCCTCCTCCTTGATGTACCGACGGATATGCGATTTCGCCTTATGGGTGATGGCGAACTTCTCCCAATCCGTATTCGGCCGCTGCTTCTTGGAGGTGATCACCTCCACCTGATCGCCGCTGCGGAGGATGGTGT
Source organism: Bacteroidota bacterium (assembly GCA_013361065.1). Taxonomy (GTDB): domain Bacteria; phylum Bacteroidota; class Ignavibacteria; order UBA10030; family UBA8401; genus UBA8401. Next base: position 8,233 of record JABWAK010000059.1, on the reverse strand, counting down.
TCAGCGGGACGATGCGGCCGTTCACCTTGGCGCCGATCGTATGGAACCCGACATCGGAATGGATCTCGAAGGCGAAGTCGATGGCGGTCGCTCCTTTGGGGAGGATCTTCAGGTCCCCTTTCGGTGTGAAGACGTAGATCTCATCCTGATAGAGGTTCAGCTTGAAACTCTCGATGAGTTCCTTCGGTGAGACACTCTCGTCCGCCTTCTTCTGATCGAACATCTCCCGCACCCAGTTGATCCAGTTCTCCAGTTCCTTGTCCAGAGGAGCCTGGGAACCGTTCTCCTTATAGTACCAATGCGCTGCGACGCCGCGTTCTGCGATCTCGTGCATCTGGCGCGTACGGATCTGCACCTCGACCATCTTCCCTTCGGGGCCGACCACGGTGGTATGGAGGGACTGGTAGCCGTTCTTCTTCGGGATGGAAATGTAATTCTTGAACCGTTCGGGGATCGGCTTGTAGATCTCGGAGATGATACCGTACACGGTGAAGCATTCGTTATTGTCCGGCGTGAGGAGGATGATGCGGACCGCGAACATATCATAGATCTCTTCGAGCGGCTTGGAGCGTTTCACCATCTTGTTATAGATGCTGAAGAGATGCTTCGGCCGTCCTTCGATCTCGAACTTGAGGTTGCTCTGACGCAGTCTGGTCTCTACCGGGACGATGAACTTGCGGATGTAATGCTCCCGCTCCCGGCGTTTGGAGTTCAATCCATGAGCGATCTCCTCATACTCCTTGCGGTGGAGATGCTTGAACGCGAGGTCCTCCAGTTCCCATTTGATCTTGGCGAGACCGAACCGGTGTGCGAACGGCGCATAGATATCGAGCGTCTCTTTCGCGATGCGCTGCTGCTTCTCGGGCGGGAGGTACTCGAGGGTGCGCATGTTGTGGAGCCGGTCGGCGAATTTGATGATCATCACGCGGATGTCATTCACCATGGAGAGGAGCAGCTTGCGGTAGTTCTCGGCCTGGGTGATCTCGTGGCTGTCGAAGATGTTGCTGATCTTCGTTGCACCGTCCACGATCTCGGCGATGGTCTCCCCGAATTCCTTCCGGATGAAGTCGATGTCGATGTCCGTATCCTCCACCACATCGTGGAGCAATGCGGAGGCGACGGAGACATCATCGAGCGCGATCTCCTTGGCAACGACCATCGCCACCTCGTACGGATGGCCGAAGTACGGCTCGCCGGAACTGCGCAGGTCGTGCTTGTGCGCATCCACGCTCAGTTCGAAGGCGCGGGTGATGAGATCGTCGTTGACCTTATGGAGATTCTTGTGGCACACCGCCAGCAGGTCGTCGAGCTTCTTCTTATGTTTTGCCAGCAGCATGGTTATTCGATCGAATCCAGGATGTCCTGGGCCTGTGAGATCTTCTTTCGGAGGTTCCCTTTTGTCGTGCCGATGAACCGCTTCAATGCGGTCACCTGCCGGAGTTCCTTCCGTGCCGTTTCCGTATCATTGTTCGCCAGCGCATATTCCGCCAGTTTGACGCGGCAGACCGCTTCGGTATAGCGGTTGGTGACCGGTGCGGACATGGTACTGTTGAGCAGACGCCGGACGGTCTCGGTCAGCTCCTTCGTCCTTCCCCACTTTTCATAAACGGTCATGAGATTCCAGAGGAAGAGACGATTGTCCGGGTATTCCTTCAGCATGATGAGCCCGTACCGCTCCGCATCCGCATATCGCTTCTCTTCCGTAAAGATAACCATCAGATTGTGCGATGCAAGATGTTTTTCATACGGATGGGAGAACGACTCTTCGATCATGCCGATCCCTTCCGCACTCCGGTCAGGAACGAACGGTATCCACGCCAATTTGCTGCGCCAAAAATAGAATGAGCCGAGGATATTCTTGGCCTCCATGAACGCAGGGTCCGCTTCCAGGCATCGCTCGAGCGAACCGCCGGCCGCAAGACCGTAATAGACACCGGAGGCAATGTTCCCGTTCTCTGAACGGGTATAGGAACGGAAGGCCTCAGCGCAACCGATATAATAATGGCCGATGGCCGCGGTGGATCGCTGCTGGAGGAACGGACGGGCGCGCATCTCGGCGATATTCAGGAGGGAATCGTACCGCTGTTCATCGAATCGGTCGCCGAGATCAGTGTTCTTTGCCTGTAGCATTCCGGCAAGGTAGAGATATCCGGACGGATGGGCCGGTGCATGGGCGATCATCGACTGGAAGGAACGTTCGGCAGCAGGGTAATCCTGACGCAGGGTCTGGTCGATCCCCTGCAGCACGAGGGAATGGAGCCGCGGATCCTCCAGCAGCTGCGAGGCAAGGAACTGCACTGCCGTCAGGATTATCAGGATGATGCGGGAATGGATGTTCATTCCGTCCCGAATACTCTGTCCCCGGCATCGCCGAGTCCGGGAAGGATATACCCGTTGTTGTTCAATCCGCGGTCGACTACCGCACAGAAGATATCGACATCGGGATGGTTCTTCTGGACGATCTTCACACCGGCCGGCGATGCGACCAGGCAGACGAGACGGATGTTGACCGCTCCTTTGTTCTTCAGGAAGGTCAGGGCCGCTTTCGCGCTCCCGCCGGTGGCGAGCATGGGATCGATGAGCAGCACCAGGCTGTTCGCGAGCGTTTTGGGGAATCGGGAGTAATAGTCGACCGGTTCGAGTGTCTCCTCATCGCGGTAGAGACCGACATGTCCGACGCGGGCTTCGGGAAGGACGTTCATGAATCCTTCCACCATTCCGAGTCCCGCACGCAGGATCGGCACGATGACAACGTGATCCTTCAGGCGCACGCCGGTGGTCTGTTCGAGCGGTGTCTGGAGTGTGAACTCCTGCACCGGGAAGTTCTTCGTGACCTCGAACGCCATCATGCCGGCGATGCGGTTGAGCACATGGCGGAAAAGATGGTTGGGTGTGTCCTTGTCCCGGAGGATGGCGACATCACGCTGAACAAGAGGATGGTCGATAACGGTGAGATTGCTCATGCGGACTCCAATATTGATCCGGGATGATGGAACGGGCGGCGGTCCGGCCGCATCGGTCACTTCCGTTTCCGTTTGAAGACGAGCGTCAACGGAACGCCGGCGAAACCGAAGTGATGCCGGATCCTGTTGCGCAGATAGCCTTTGTACTGTTCGGACACCAGGTCCGGTTCATTTGCAAAGAAAGCGAAGACCGGCGGCGAGGTCTTCACCTGGGTGACATAGTTCAATTTGATATCCCGCCCGGTCTTGTTGGAAGGCGGGTACCGTTTGATGTCCGCCAGCAGCAGTTCGTTCAGCGAACTGGTCGGGATGCGCATCGCGCGGTTGGTGTGTACCGTCTTTGCCAGGTCGATCAGTTTCGTGAGACGCTGCTTGGTCTTCGCCGACACGAACAGCACCGGGATGTAATCGTACTGACGCAGCTTCTCCCGCAGCGCCTCCTCGTACCGGAGTGCGGTGTTGGTATCCTTCCCTTCCACGGCATCCCATTTATTGATCCCCAGCACGACGCCGATATTCTTCTCGACGGCGGTCTGCACCACGCGGAAATCCTGTTTCTCCAGCGGCACGCTGGCATCGAAGAGGATGATCGCCAGGTTGCACCGGTCGATCGCCTTCAGCGTGCGGAGCGTTGAATAGAAATCGACATTCTGACGGATCTTGCTCTTGCGCATCAGACCGGCGGTGTCCACCAGGAGCACATCCTCACCGTTATGCCGGTAGATGGAGTCGATCGGATCGCGTGTCGTACCGGCGATAGGAGTGACGATGGAGCGTTCCGCACCAATGAGTGCATTCACCATGGACGATTTTCCGACATTCGGTTTGCCGATGATGGCGATCCGGAGCTGTGAATCCTCCTTCTTATCCTCAATGTCGATAGTGAAATCGTGCGTCAATGCATCCAGGAAATCACCGATCTTCCGTCCGCCCAGCGCGCCAAGCGTGTACGGTTCACCCAATCCCAGTGTATGGAACTGCGCCGCATTCGCCTCTTCCTTGCCGGAGTCGACCTTGTTAACAACCAGGAGCACCTTTTTGTTCTCCTTGCGAAGGATGTTCGCAAGGTCCCGGTCCATATGGGTCAGTCCCTCTTTCCCGTCCACTACGAAGATGATACGGTCCGACTCCTGGATGGCGATCTGGGTCTGTTCGCGGATCGCCTTCTCGAAGATCTCATCCGAATCGGGGACGAATCCGCCGGTATCGATGATGGTGAACGGACGACCGATCCATTCCGCTTCTGCATAATGACGGTCCCTTGTGACACCGGGCTCATCATGCACAATGGCGGTCTGCATGCCGATCAAACGGTTGAAGAAGGTGGATTTGCCGACGTTGGGACGTCCGACGATGGCGACGATGGGTTTGGACATTTTTTCTTTCTCTTTCGTTCAAAATACGCAATAAACGCGAGAAAAAAAAATCCCGCTGCATCGGCAGGATGCAGCGGGAAGAATTGCAGAAATACAGAGGAAACAGCTACTTCATCAGGATGAATTTGCGGATCTCATGCCGGTCCGCCGTGCGGAGCGAATAGTAATAGATACCGCTGGAGAGTTGCGCCGCATTGAAACGGACATGCTGCAGGACATCCGGCTCCACCTGTCCGTTGACCAGCGTAGCGACCTCCTGTCCAAGCAGATTGAAGACGCTGATCTGCACATGCTGACGCTGCCGGACGGCATAGGAGAATGTGGTGACAGGATTGAACGGATTCGGATAATTCTGGGAGAGTGCATAGTCCGCCGCACTCAGTCCGACGACCACTTCCACTTCGTTGCTGTAGACGAACTTCCCGTCGCGGTCCAACTGCTTGAGCCGGTAGATGTTCTTCCCTGCCGCCGCCTGCGCATCGGTGAAATGATATTCCTGCGGAGCATTGGTCGTGCCGTGTCCTTCAACGAATCCGAGAGCAGACCACTCCGCACCATTCCTGCGCTGAACTTCGAAGCCGGCGTTGTTCTGCTCAGTTGCTGTTCTCCATTTCAACGTTGTTGTCCTGGAATTCACAATAGCATTGAATGACGTCAACTCAACAGGAAGAGATAAATCCGCTGTAAAAAGGTCCTGACTGCCAACATTGCTTAGGTTTGCATCATTCCCTAAGTTCGATGCGCCGAGATCCCCTGGTATACATTCGTTCGAAATAAATCCAGATGCATTGGTGATCAATGCAAACAGTTTCACTGTTTGTGTTGCGTTCACTCCGGAAAAAACTGAAATCGGTATTTTCATCTCGATTCCATTGTTGCTATTCACGCTGAAATCATTCTTATATGCGAATTCAATGCTCCCTGTTCCGCCGAACAAGGTTGAGATACCTGAATGCACGGCACTGTTACCGGATTGATCACTGCTTCCAACATATCCTGAATTCAGGTATCCTGTTGTGCCGTACCGTGCTGCATCTAAATATAGATTCGTTGGCTGCCCTCCTTCATTGAAAGCCAATGCGTAATCTACATCCATATCTAATGTTGCTCCATCTAAACCATAATCTCCCGCAGTAAGACTGGTACGGAAGACCCCGGTACTGCTAGATCCGGAACCAGCCAGTGTGCCTGTCCTGCCGGCATACCCGGAAAAGTTAAAGAAGAGTACAATATTATTATTCGAATTCAATTCACCGGTAATACCGATATATATGTTAGTACCATCGGCATAGAATTTCAGAACTCCGAGGTCATTTTCATCGCCAAATCCATTCTGACCAGAAGTGTACGTCCCTGCAGTAGAATATTGAGCATCAGTAATGACTCCATCGATTGTCGGCTGAGCCAACAACAATGACGACAGCATTACACTACAGAAAAGGATTTTATTCATCTTGGTATTCCAAAAATATAAATGAATGGAAGCGTTTTTCTTTGCTGAAATTTAACTTCCTGCGCTTTTGAAATCAAGACGAATTTTACGCGACTGTCATTGGCCGATTATTTCAAGAAATCCCTTACAATTGCGGCCATTTGTTCGAATTCGATGAGGAACGCATCATGGCCATACGGGGAGGAGATCTCTATATAGAGGGAATTGGGAATTGCAGAGGCGATGGCACGCTGTTCTGAAGCGGGATAGAGAATATCGGTATCGATGCCGACGGACAACACCGGTACCCGGATCGAACCAAGAACGGCATCGACACTTCCCCGTCCCTGCGCAACATCATGGAGGTCCATGGCACGGGTAATATAGAGATAGGTATTGGCGTCGAACCGCTCCACCAGTTTCACACCCTGATAGCTGAGATAACTCTCGACCTGGAAGAGGTTCCGTTCGTCGAAACGGGAGTCGTCGTTGTTCTTCAATCGTTCACGGCCGAACCGCTGCGCGAATTCGATGCCGCTGCGGTAGCTCATCATAGCGATCTGACGCGCGAGCGAGAATCCTTTTGTCGGCTGTCCGAAGGGATAGTATTCGCCATTCCTCCATTCCGGATCGTTCATGATCGCCTGACGAGCGAGATCGTTCAATCCGACCGCCCAGGGGGAATGCTGCGCCGAGGTCGCAATAGGAATGAGCGATGCAACGAGTTCCGGAAACATCACTCCCCACTCCAGTACCTGCATCCCGCCGAGTGAACCGCCGATGACAGTCGCGAGCCGCTTCACACCAAGTGCATGGATGAGTGCCTGCTGCACGCGGACCATATCGCGGACCGTCATCTGCGGAAACGAAAGGCCAAATGGTCTTCCTGTCTGCGGATCGATACTGGAGGAGCCGGTGGTGCCGTAGCATCCTCCAAGGAAATTGGAACTGATGACGAAGAACCGCTCCGTATCGAGCGGCCGTCCCGGTCCGATGAACGAATCCCACCAGCCGGCAGAACGCGGGTCATCCGATGAACGTCCGGCGGCATGCGCGCTTCCGGTGAGCGCATGGCAGACGAGCACCGCATTATCCCCTGCCGCATTCAGCGAACCATAGGTCTCAAAAGCGACTGTGACATTGTCGAGTACCGCACCGCACTCCATCCGCAGCGGTGCATCGGCACTGAACAGCGTCACAGTGCGGGTGGAGATGATATCGGTGTTGCTGAATGACATAGTAGGCGTCAATGTTCCTACACTATTGATACTTCAACTGCCTGCCGGACCAGGACCGGTCCGACAGGCAGCAGTGTGAATTAAACCGTTACAATCTCGGCATGACGGACGGCGCGGAGTGCTTCATCGAAATCCTCGATGATATCCTCGATATGCTCGATGCCGACCGACACACGGATGAGATCCGGAGTGACCCCTGAGAGGAGCTGTTCTTCCTGATTCAATTGCTCATGCGTGGTGGAGGCGGGATGGATGACGAGTGTCTTCGCATCGCCGACGTTCGCCAGCAGACTTGCCAATGTGACGTTGTTGATGAACGTCTTCCCTGCCTCCGCCCCGCCTTTGATCCCGAACACCAGGATGGAACCGAAATACCCGTTGCGCAGGTATTTCTTCGCATTCGCATGGTACGGATGATCCGGGAGTCCGGGATACGACACCCATTCCACCAGCGGATGCTGCTGCAGCCATTGTGCCAGCTTCAGCGCATTCTGATTGTGCCGCTCCACGCGGAGCGAGAGTGTCTCCAATCCTTGCAGCAGCAGGAAGGAATTGAACGGACTGATCGAAGCACCAAGGTCACGGAGTCCTTCCACGCGCGCACGGATAGCGAACGCGATATTGCCGAACGGACCGGGGGTTCCGAAGACATCCCAGAATTTCAATCCATGGTATCCGGGACTCGGCTCGGTGAAGATCGGAAACTTCCCGTTCCCCCAGTTGAACTTGCCGGAATCGACGATCACACCGCCGATGGATGTGCCGTGTCCGCCGATCCATTTCGTGGCGGAATGTGTGACGATATCGGCACCGTGATCGATGGGACGAGCCAGGTACCCGCCGGCGCCGAACGTATTGTCCACAATAAGAGGGATGCCATGCTCATGCGCCACGGCAGCGATCGCCTCGAAATCAGGGATGTTGAGGCGCGGATTGCCGATGGTCTCCAGATAGATCGCTTTTGTCTTCTCATCGATGAGCTTCCTGAACTCCTCCGGATGGTCCCCGTCGACGAATTTCACGCCGATACCGAGTCTGGGGAAGGTCACCTTGAACTGGTTGTACGTGCCGCCGTACAGGTTGCTGGTGGAGATGATGTTCTCCCCTGCCTGGACGATGGTCTGGATGGCGAGGAATTGTGCCGCCTGTCCGGATGCGGTCGCCAGCGCCGCCACACCGCCTTCCAGTGCTGCGATGCGTTCTTCGAACACGGCGGTGGTCGGA
>JABWAK010000230.1 GCA_013361065.1 Bacteroidota bacterium | reverse complement strand
GCGCGCTCGAGACCACCGCCGAACAGCTGTACAACACCATCCACGCCCATCCGACACTGACCGAAGGGGTGATGGAAGCGGCGCTGGATGCTTACGGACGCGCACTGCATATCTAAGGGACCATGAACCAACTGCTCGTCATCGATCTTGGACGGACCCGCTACGCCGACACCTGGGAACTGCAGAAGAGGATCTTCGCAGCCCGGCTGGAACGGCGGATCGGGGATGTCCTGCTGCTGACGGAACATGAACCGGTCTTCACCCTCGGCAAGGGAGCGGATGAGAACCATCTGCTCGCCACCGATGCGGAACTCTCGGAGAAGAAGATCGACATGTTCTGGATCGACCGCGGCGGTGACGTGACGTTCCATGGACCGGGACAGATCGTGGGATATCCCATCATCGATCTGAACCTGCATTACAACGACATCCACCGGTACCTGCGCGACATCGAGGAGATGATCATCCGCACGCTGAAGGAGTACGGCGTGGAGGGAGGACGCGAGAAGGAGTTCACCGGTGTGTGGGTGAAGAACGAGAAGATCGCCGCGCTCGGCGTGAAGGTGAGCAAATGGATCACCATGCACGGCTTCGCACTGAACGTGCAGACCGACCTCTCGTTCTTCGATCGCATCATCCCGTGCGGGATCTTCCATAAGGGAGTGACCTCATTGCACAATGTGCTCGGGCGGCCCGTGCCGATCACCGAGGTGCATGTGCATCTCATCAGACATTTTGCCGACATCTTCTCGCTGCAGGTCAAACAGATCTCAGTGGAGGAGCTTTTATCACTGCTTCACCACCATGAAGCCGCTGTAGAGGAGAAATAAGGAAATGCCGACAAAGAAATCCGCCGCACCGCCGAGACCGGCGGCTGCCACAGGTATCGCACGGTCAGCATCCGTGAACGGTCTGCTGAGCAAGGAACGACTGCTCTTCGCATACCGCACCATGCTCTCCGCACGATACATCGATGAGAAAGAGATGAACCTGCTGAAACAGGGGAAGATCCTCTTCCACATCAGCGGTCCGGGTCACGAAGCGGCCCAGGTCGCCATCGCCATGGCGATGCGTCCGGGATACGATTGGTCCTATCCATACTATCGGGACCTGGCATTCTCCCTGGCGATGGGTTCGACGGCGAAGGATATCCTCTGCGAGAACATGCACCGCATCGAAGGTCCGTCATCGCACGGTCGCCAGATGCCTTCGCATTACGGCGACAAGCGGTACCGGATCGTCGGCCAGTCCTCTCCGACCGGCACGCAGTACCTGCAGGCGGTCGGCACCGCGATGGGATCGCGCAAAGAGAAGAATGACGAGATCACATACGTCTCCTCCGGTGAAGGAGCGACGAGCGAAGGGGAGTTCGCCGAGGCGGTCGCCTGGGCGAGCCGGGAACGGTTCCCGGTACTGTTCTGCGTACAGAACAACAAGTTCGCCATCTCCGTCCCGGTAAAGGATCAGATCGCAGGGGGATCGGTGGCACGGCTGTACAGCGCGTATCCGAATCTCAAGACATTCGATATCGACGGGACCGATTTTCTCGAGTGTTACAGGACGGCAGTGGAAGCAGTGGAATATTGCCGCAGCGGCCGCGGTCCGGCGATGATCGAAGCACATTGCGTTCGGCTCTTCCCGCATTCCTCCTCCGATGATCCGAAGAAGTACATGACGGCGAAGGAGATCGAAGAGGACAAGGCCAAGGACCCGATCCCGAAATTCGAACGGTATCTGCTGGAGCACGGCTATGCAACGGACCAGGAGCTGAAGGATCTGCGTGTTGCCGTGAAGCAGGAGGTGGAGGATGCGGCGGATTACGCCGAGGCAGCACCGAGTCCGACGGCGGACACGGCAATGCGGAACGTCTTCTCTCCGGACATCATGGTTCCGAAAGAAGGCTTCGTCGAACCGCAGCACACCGGCGGCAGCATCGTGATGGTCGATGCCATCAACCATGCGCTGCACGAGGAGATGAAACGCAATCCGAAGATGCTCGTCTACGGCGAGGATGTGGCGGACGGGAAGGGCGGTGTCTTCACCGCGACGAAGAATCTTACGAACAAATTCGGAGCGGACCGCTGCTTCAATTCGCCGCTGGCCGAAGCAAGCATCATGGGAACCGCGATCGGTTTGGCCGTGCGCGGCTTCAAACCGGTCGTGGAGATCCAGTTCGGTGATTATATCTGGCCGGCGTTCATGCAGATCAAGGATGAGCTGGTGCATATGCGTTACCGCACGGACGGCGATTGGACATGTCCTGTCGTGATCCGCGTGGCAACCGGCGGATACATCCGCGGCGGACTCTATCATAGTCAGAGCATCGAGGGTATCTTCACACATGTTCCGGGGCTCTGGGTCGCGATGCCGTCCAACGCCGCCGATGCCAAAGGTCTCCTGAAGACCGCCATCCGGGAGGACAATCCGGTGCTCTTCTGCGAGCATAAAGGACTCTACCGGCAGCAGTTCGCTGCTTCGCCGGAACCGTCCGAGGATTATTGCCTGCCGTTCGGCGTGGCCAGCGTGAAACGGGAGGGGACCGATATCACCGTGGTGACCTGGGGCTTCATGGTGCAGCGTTCTCTGGAAGCGGCTCGCAAGATGGAGGAGAAAGGTGTCAGCGTCGAAGTGATCGACCTGCGCACGCTCATTCCGTGGGACAAGGAAGCGGTCTTCAATTCTATCCGCAAGACCGGGAAGGTCCTCATCGTCCACGAGGATACGAGGACCGGCGGGTACGGTGCGGAGATCGGCATGCAGATCGCAGAGGAATGTTTTGAATATCTGGATGCACCGCTGGCGCGTGTCGCTGCGCTCGATGCACCGATCCCGTTCGCTCCGGCACTGGAGAATACCGTCCTGCCGCAGGAACATCATATCACATCCGCGTTGGAAAAACTCGCGGCTTTTTGAACCATAGTCCGATTGACGTGACCGTATGGCAGTAGCAGCAAAGAAGAAGACCAGCGCAGCAGCGCCGAAGCGTTCGGCGTCCGCTCCGTTGCTGACCAGTGAACAGTACCTCCGCCTCTACTATTATATGCGGCTCACCCGGGAGTTCGAGGAGTCGATCCTGAAACTCTACCGCCAGGGGAAGATCGTCGGCGGCGCCTATACCGGCAACGGGAATGAAGCAACAGCGGTCGGCAGTGCATTCGCGCTGGAACCGCAGGACTATCTCTTCCCGATGCACCGTGACATGGGCGCGCATCTTGTCAAAGGACAGACCCTGCGCAATCTGATGTTGCAGCATCTCGGGCGGGGGAACTCATTGTCGAAAGGACGGGACGGCACGGGACATTACGCCGATCCTGCGCTGCGTATCTATGGGAATATCAGCCACCTTGGCGCCATGGTGCCGATGGCGGCCGGTGTCGCTCTGGCAAGCAAACTCCGCAAGGAGAATGCCGTGGCGCTCACCTACATCGGGGACGGCGGCAGCAATGTCGGCGATATCCATGAGTCGCTCGCCATGGCTTCGGTCATGAAACTCCCGCTGATCCTGATCATCGAGAACAATCAGTTCGCGTACTCCACACCGGTGTCGAAACAGAAGGCGATGGAGAAGTATTCGGATCGTGCGATGGGATACGGGATCCCCGGGTTCACGATCGACGGGACCGACATTGAACTCGTCTACCGCACCTGCAAAACGGCAGTGGAACGTGCCCGGCGCGGCGAAGGACCGACCCTCATCGAGTCCGTGACGATGCGTATGCATGGTCACTCCGCTCACGACGGTGCAGAGTATGTGCCGAAGACGCTGCTTGCGGAGTGGAAGAAGAAAGATCCGGTGATGCGGATCGAGAAACTGTTGACGGATAAGAAGATCCTCACTCCGAAGCTCAAAGAGGAATATGAGAAGAAGGTGTTCGCCGAACTGGAGGATGCAACACAGTTCGCGGTCGATTCCCCGTATCCGCCGGCCGAAGAGGCTGCGGTCGGCGTGTATGCAGAATAACCGAACCATTTACGAAGGATATTTCATTCAGTGGCTATCATAACCTATATCGAAGCGATCTCCAAAGG
>JABWAK010000229.1 GCA_013361065.1 Bacteroidota bacterium | reverse complement strand
CTGCGGAACAAGGATGATAGATGATGATATTGTCCCCCACCGCATACTGCGAGGCATCGGCGACCGTGAAGGTGGAACTGCCGGTATACACCGTATCCGATGTGATGTTCTGCTGTGCAACGGCAGGGTCCTTCTCCTTCCACCGGGAGGTCTTCCCTCCGCCGGCGACGATCACTGAACGCTGATGCGGCGTATCCCCGAGGGCATACAGGACGGTATTCTTCGTGGTATCCGCTCCCTGTCCGGAACCGCGCAGCACCACACCGGAAGCATTGATACGCAGCGTTCCGTAGATCCTGTACAATCCCGGCACCAGCTGGAGCGCACCGCGGATCCCGTTCCCGCCCAGCGGCATGGCTGCAACGGCGTCGATCGCCTGCTGCAGATGGGCGGTATTATCGCCGGGGACCGGACCGACGGTCTTCACCGAAGATACGTACGGTATCGGTTCGTTGCCGTTCCTGAACCCGGCATAACTGAAATCGGGGATGCGATTACCGATGGAATCCTTGGTATAGACGAGCTTCCCGTCCGGACCTTTATAGACACGCTGGGACTGCCACGTCTGACCCGAAAGGACTTCAGTCCCGACAGCGATCAAGACGATGGAAAGTATGAAGAGTGGTATTCTCATTGTGTTTGCATTCATTTCGAGTCAGGTCCGACATCATCCGGTCCGAGCCGGACCAACTGCAGTTGCTTCGGTGTGCTTCCCTTCGGCAGCAGGAACCCGTCCACCCGAGTAAGATTCAGACCGCCCATTGTGATGCCCGGAACTGTGCGCGACGCGCCAACGGCATTCCCGTACGGAAGGACGATATTCCCCTCAAAGACCGTCGCAACCGGCTCCGACAGGAACTTCACCAATGTATCCGTCCCTCCGGCAATGATATTGCGGCGGAAGGTGGTGAACGAAGGAGGTATCTTCCACCAGTTACCCTGGAAGCCGGCTCCGTCAAATCCGATCTCGATCCCGCTGCGGTTGTTGACGAAGATATTATCCTGCAGGAGAGTGTAGCGGGTGCGGTAATGTTTGGTGAGCGGTTTCCCTTCGCCGTACTCCGCATCGCCGTTGGTCACGGCGACCGTGGCATCCCATTCCTTGCCGGTGAGTCCCTCCGCATAATTCCCGATGATGGTCATACTGTCCGCGCAAAAGCGGATACCGCCGGTCCCGAGCGTCCAGGTCTTGCCGGTGCTGTCCAGGAAGGTGCCGGTCCTGCCGTTACCGATGATGACATTCCGTTCCACCCTGCTGTTGTTGCCGTGGCGCAGGGAGAGTGAACCAAGGCATTCCACAAAGGTGTTGCTCCGCACGATGCAGTCACTCAGTTTGATGGAGATGTACTCCGGATCGCCGTCGCACCGCTCGAAGAGATTGTTCTGCAGCACCGTATGTCCCCGGGAGAGCGTGAACTCCGACGAACCGATACGGATCGCTTCGAGCACGTTCTCCGCTCTCGGACCGATGTTCCTGAAATGGTTCCACTCGATCACATCGTATTGCGAGACCGCCGGCGAGGCGCCCTTGATCCCTTCGATGGTGACGAAGTTCCCGAGTTCCTTCTTGTTCTCGAACAGATTCCGATCGATGGTATTGTGATGACTGAACTCCGGTGCCTCACCGCTGATACCGGTCACCATCACCCAGCTGCCGCGTCCCTGTTCGTTCAGCCGGAACGTATTGCGGGTGATGCGCACATTATTGCATCCTTCCAGCCGGATGGCGGAGGAGCCGTCGTTGACGAAGGTGAATCCTTCAATGGTCACATGGCTGGAACGGCGGAGGACGAAGGCTGTCGGTCCGGTGATCTTCACCTTCCCCCGCTCGAATGCGCGGATATGGACCGGCGCTTCAGCCGTCCCGTTCAGTTCCATGACGACCAGCTCCTTCAGCCGCAGCTCGCGAGAATCCACGATGATCACCGAGCCGGGACGCGCCATCCTGAGCGCTGCAAGGAACTCTTCCGCCGTCCGGCAGCGCGTTTCGGTGCCTGCGAAGAGGGACGGAAGAATAAGGAACAGCAGTATGATATATCGTGTCATAGGAACTCCGGTCGATGTCAACGCCAAGATCATTCAGCAAGGATGCCGTAGAGCAGATTCCCGCGGTCCGACTGCGGATCGGAGGGAGTGAATTTCTTCCAGACGGAGAGATATTTCTGGTCACGGTATTCCACAGCCGCCTGCCGGCTGAGCTGCGCGAGCATGTCGTAATTGAACTCCTTCAGCTGGACCGCCTTCCACTCCTTCTCCTTATAGGCGAACGGGATCAGATAGTCCAGCCCTTTCCTGATGGAACGGCCGTCCTGCGTGGAATAGTTGAACAGATCGACCCCTGCATGACGGGCGAGCGTTGCCAGCCGGAACAGTGCCGTAAGATTGAACTGACAATAGTGCCAGGAGAGCGTCCGGGCGAGTTCTTCCGCCTGTTCCCCGTCCGGCGAGAACTGGTAGGCGATCCGTTTCTCCTTCGCCTCTTCCGCGATCCTGCGCGCGGTCTCCTTCTTACCGACGAACAGCGCCACGGCGGATGTGTGTACGTCGTACCAGGTTCCATGATTGTTCCGGGCATTCGATTCGCTCTTGCCGTTGGGACTCTCGGTGAGCCAATGATAATACTCGAGGAACCAGCGGTCGATCGCCTGATTGTCCGCCGGCGTCAGCGACCGTGAGAGCCGCAAAATGCCGATGGCATCGATGGTGGAGGAGAATTCGCGTCCGTCCAGGATCCCGGTGCCGCGTTCCTTGTCCACACCGCGCACCTGCTGGGAGAAACGCAGATGCGGATTCATCCGCGTCTCGGGCGTGATGAGCCGGATGCGGATCCATTCCGCTGCACGAACAGCATACTGTTCATCCCCGGTATAATAGTATGCGATGGAGAGCAGATGGACCGTCTTGAAGAAGGTCATCAGATTCTCATGGTCCGGGATCGTGAGCACCTCCGGATTCGTCTCACCATCCTTCCGGATGTACGGCAATCCGTCCGGCTTGGAAGGATCGGGCCACCAGTAGCGGCTCAGGCTGAAGAAATCATTCTTGTTCCCGCTCGGCGGGAGGATCGTCTTCTCGATGACGGTCACGATCTCCGCTTTCATCGCTTTATCCGCATCCTTACGGAGCTTCTTTACGGCGGGAACATACCGGGCATCCCGCTTGAAAACGGCGGACTGGACGGAAACAAGTGTGTCCGCATTCAGCAGGTAGACCCTTGGACGCTGGGCAAGAACGACTGCGGTGACCATCACCAGCAGCAGTGCGATATTCAATGTTCGTCTGTTCATAGGAGGATCATACCTGTAAGAGATGGAATGCGAAGCCGGCGATCTCCTGTTCCAGATAGATCGCGACGCGTTTGCCGTTCTTTTCAACATTCGAATCCTGCCGGAAGCTGTAGCCTTTCCGCTGGAAGTGGACGATGGCCCGTTCAATGAAGTTCGTGCCGATGGCTAGATGTCCGTGTGTACCAAGATACTGTTTCTTCATCACTTCGAACTGTGTGCCGACGAAATTCGAGGAGTTCCCCTCCTTCACCGGAAGTCCCATCAATGCAGCAATGAGACGGGCATTCTTCAATGCTTCGGTATCGTCCGCACAGTTCATGCCGATGTGCTTCAGTTCCAGTCCGAGCATCAGCAGCACGGCCCGTTCGGTCATCCTCCGGATCTCATCGAACTGCTGTGCCGCGATGAGTTCCGGTTTCACCATCCAGCTTCCGCCGCAGGCGACGATCTGGGAATACTTCAGGTACGACAACAGGTTGGTCTCATCGATGCCGCCGGTGGGGATGAACCTCATCTGTTTGTACGGACCGCCGATCGCTTTCAGGTACGGAAGGCCTCCGTTCCCTTCGGCCGGGAAGAACTTCACCACATTCAATCCCAGTTCGATCGCCTGTTCCACTTCGGAGGGTGTGGCAACTCCCGGGAAGACCGGTATGGCATTGGCAAGGCAGTATTCCACCACCTTCGGATTGAGACCCGGCGCAACGATGAATTTCGCACCGCACGACACGGCGGTCTTCGCCTGATCGACGGT
>JABWAK010000058.1 GCA_013361065.1 Bacteroidota bacterium | reverse complement strand
CACTTGCGCGCCGCCTTTACGGCGGTTTCCACTGCTTCCGCACCGGAGTTCATCATCAGTGCGGTCTCATATCCGGTCAGTTCGTGGAGTCTCTTGTAGAGAAGGGGGAGTTTGTCATTCCGGAATGCGCGGCTCGTCAGCGTGATCCGCTGTGCCTGTTCGGTCAGCGCGCTCAGGATCGCCGGATGACAGTGTCCCTGATTGACCGCTGAATATGCCGACAGGCAATCCAGATATTTCTTTCCCTCCACATCCCACACCCACGCCCCGCTGCCGATCGTCAGGACGACATCGAGGGGGTGATAATTATGGGCGCCGAATTGTTCTTCGATCTGAATGTACTCGTTCGTTTTCATGCTCTCCTCCGTGGGAATGATATGCGGTTTCGGCTGCGGGGGAACGATGCAGGGATCCCTCAGCATATGCCGGTTCCGAATTGTTCGATCGTTGATGGGGAGCGTTGACCTGCGCTCTCAGGCGGGTGTACGATTATATGGTCCGCGGAGAACGCGGGGAGAGGGCGTTGTCGGCCGGGATCGCGGCGGCAGAGCAGGGACGGGAAATAACTCCCTTCCGGCAGCCGCGGTCCTTTGCAGTGTGGTGCTGATATGGGAAGAAGGTGTTCATCTCTCTATAAGATAGGATTCTCCCGCTCCTTGTCAAGTATGGATTGTCTTTACCCGCTCATTTCTCTATCTTATTGCTATTATGGACCGTTCTTCCCGCGCATCATTCACCATTCTGCTGCTCTCTCTGCTCATCCTTCTGCCGGTCCTGCCGCAGGGGAAACGCATTGAATCGCAGTTCCGCATCGCCCGGCTGAAATATTCCGGCGGCGGGGACTGGTATAACGACCCGTCCGCCGAGGTGAATCTTCTGGCTTACGCCAAACAGCATGCCGGGATCGACGCCGACCCGAAATACGAGTTTACCGAGATCTCCAACGATAATTTCACCGCCTATCCGTTCATTTTCATGACCGGTCACGGGAATGTATTGTTCTCGGATTACGAAGCGCGGCGGCTCCGCACCTATCTGGAGAACGGCGGCTTCCTCTATATCGATGATGATTACGGGATGGACAAGGCGGTCCGGCGCGAGATGAAGAAGGTCTTCCCGGAATATGATTTTGTGGAGCTGCCGTTCACGTACGGACTCTATTCCTGTCTGTTCAAATTCCCGGACGGCGTCCCGAAGACCCATGAGCACGACAACAAGCCTCCGCAGGGATTCGGCATCATGCACCAGGGACGGCTGGTCGTCTATTATACGTATGAATCCAATCCGAGCGACGGGTGGGCCGATGCGAGTGTGCATAACGATCCGCCGGAGAAACGGGAAGAGGCGCTCCGCTTCGGTACGAATATCATCGTCTGGAGCCTGACGCAATGACCGCCTGTATCGTGCATCGGGCGAACCATCTACGCTAAGTGACTACACAAACGACCAATATCATCCGTTCCATCACCGGCCGTATCGATGCGGCGCGCCGCCGGTACTATGCCCGTGAACTGATGTCGGCCGTCGTCCGGAGCATTGCTGTGGCGCTGCTGCTCGTGTCGCTTACGGTGCTCATCGAATCGGTTGCAGTGCTGGGGAGTGACGGCAGGACGATGCTGCTGCTCGTTGCTCTCGTCCTGAGCGCCCTAGTTGCTTTGTTCCTGCTCTGGAGACCGGTCCTGCAGAGTCTGCACTTGTTACCGCGTCTTTCGGACGGTGAGGTTGCACGGATGATCGGCGCGCATCATCCGCACATTGCTGACCGGCTCAGGAACACCCTCGATCTCGTCACCCTCTCCGCCTCGCCCGATTTCACCGGATCCTCCGAACTGCTGGAGGTCTCCATCGAGCATTTCGGGCGCTCGTCGCAGGGGACCGATTTCGGAGCCTTTGTCTCATTCGACCGTGTCCGCCGCATGTCGGTCACCGCCGCTTCGTACGGTGCCGTGATGCTGGTGCTGACCGGTATTCCCGGACTGCCGTTCCACGATGCGGCAATGCGCATCGTACGGTATGACCAGGATCTTCGTCCGCCCGCAGCCTTCACCATCCTCGTCCGCCCGGGGAATATGGAACTGCTGAAAGGGGAGAGCGCTGCGGTGGAAGCAGTGCTCGTCCCGGCCGAAGAGTCCGGTACATTGCCGAAAGAACTCGTGTTCGCGTTCGCTGAAGAAGGGGTCGAGACCGATGACCGGCGTACGGTCCGTCCCGATTCCGCCGGTGTGTTCCGCTTCCTCTTCCCGCCGCTGAAACAGTCGCTCTCCTACGTCTTCTCTTCCGGCGAGATCTCCAGCGGTCGGTTCACCATCTCCGTCACCGACCGTCCGTTCGTCCGCACGCTCACCGTCGCCCTCACACCGCCTGCATATTCCGGATTGAAACGGGAAGCGCTGGAAGAGAACAACGGCGATCTGCTCATTCTGCCGGGCACCGTGGTCGAATGGAACATCGTACCAAGCAAACCGGTCGCTTCGGCCGCTGTTGTCATGAAAGACGGTGCCGTGGTGAAGATGCGGAAGGACGGCGGTCAGTGGAGGACAACATTCGTGCCGTCCCGCGCGTCGGTGTACACGATCGCACTGCAGGATGAGGAAGGGAACGCGAACAGGAACGTGATCGAATACTCCATCCGTATGCTCACTGATGAGCATCCCGTGGTGCAGATCACCGCTCCGGCGAAGAACGTCGATATCACCAAAGCGATGGACCTGCCGATGCAGTTCACCATGTCCGACGATTTCGGCGTCGGATCGCTCAGCATCCGCTACCGGCTGGCACGCTCCAACTACGCTGCAGAAGCAACGGAATTCTCCGCCGTGACGCTCTTCACCGGCGACAATGCGAAGGAGCGGATGTTCGAGTACCGGTGGGACCTTTCGCCGCTCGGTCTGGTGCCGGAGGATGTGGTGGAATATTACGCCGAGGTGAAGGACAATGACAATGTGAACGGACCGAAAACAGGGCGTTCGCAGACATTCCTGATCCGTCTGCCGTCGCTGGAAGAGGTCTTTGCCGATGCGGAACGGACGCAGGATGCGGCCGGCAAGGAGCTGGAGGAGGCGCTCAAAGAGGCACAGGAGATCCGGAAGGAACTGAATGAGCTCTCCAATGACATGAAGAAGAACCAGCAGATGGACTGGCAGAAACAGAAGAAGGCGGAGGAACTGGTGCAACGGTACGAGGAGATGCAGAAGAAGGTGAGCGATGTGAGCGAATCGATCGACGACATGTCCCGCCAGCTGCAGGAGAACAACACCCTCTCCCCCGAAACGCTCGAGAAGTACATGGAACTGCAGAAGACGCTCACCGAGATGGACTCCCCGGAGTTCCAGAAAGCGATGAAGCGGATGCAGGAGGCGATGCAGAGCGCCGATCCGGAACAGATGCGGCAGGCGATGCAGCAGGCGCAGTTCAACGAGGAGCAGTTCCGGCAGAGCATCGAACGGACCATGAGCCTGCTGAAACGGATCCAGATCGAACAGAAGGTGGACGAGCTGCTGAAGCGGACGGAGGAGATGAAGCAGGCGCAGGAGGCGGTCCGGGAGGAGACCGAGAAGCTTGACCCGAAAGATGCCGGGAAAGCGGAGGACCTTGCACGAAAACAGGAAGCGGTCGACCGTCAGCTGGAGGAGATGAAGAAGGAGCTGGAAGGTCTGCAGGAGAGGATGGAGCAGTTCCCGAAGGAGATGCCGCTGGAGAAACTCGAGGAAGCGCAGCAGGCGGCGGCGGATAAAGCGATGAAGGAGGCGATGTCGCAGAGCGCACAGCAGCTCCGGTCCCGTCAGCGCGACCGGGCCCAGGCGGCGCAGCAGCAGGCGGCCAGCGGCATCAGCGAGATGCAGCAGCAGCTCTCCGAACTGCAGGAACAGATGATGAACAATCAGATGCAGCAGACGATGAACGCCCTGCGCAAAGCGATGCAGGACCTGCTGCAGATCTCCCAGAAGCAGGAGCAGCTGAAGAACCGCACGCGCTCCCTCGATCCGAACTCCCAGCAGTTCCGCGAGATCGCGCAGCAGCAGCAGAACCTGCAGGGGGACCTGAACAACGTTGCCAATGCGCTCGCCGAACTCTCCGAGCAATCGTTCGCCGTCACCCCCGAGATGGGGAAACAGATCGGTCGTGCGATGGGGCAGATGCAGCAGGCGATGAGCGCCGTGGAACAGCGGAACGGTCAGGGAGCCTCCTCCCAACAAGGAGAGGCGATGGCATCGCTGAACAAGGCCGCGGTGCAGATGCAGGGTGCCATGCAGCAGATGCAGCAGCAGGGAGGACAGGGGGGCGGTTCGCTGCTGCAGCAGCTGCGGGGCATGGCGATGCAGCAGCAGCAGATCAACATGCAGACGGAACAGATGGGGAACCAGGAAGGGATGACCCCGCAACAGATGCAGGAGATGGGCCGCCTCGCGCGCCAGCAGGATGCGGTGCGGAGGTCGCTGGAACAATTGCAGCGTGAATCGGAGGCCGCACCGGAGAAAGAACGCATCATGGGGGATCTGGGAAAGATCTCCGAAGAGATGAAGGAGGTCGTGCAGCAATTGCAGCGGTCCGCAGCGGACAAGAACACGCTGCAGCAGCAGGAGCGGATCCTCTCCCGTCTGCTGCAGGCCCAGCGCTCGATGCGTGAACGCGATTATGAACAGAAACGGAAAGCGGTCACCGCCGTTGCACCGCCGCGCCGTTCCCCGGCCGACCTCGCGCCGGCCGCCGTGCGGCCGAAACTGCAGCAGGACCTGCAGCGTGCACAGGAGGCAGGGTACAGCAAGGACTATCTTGAACTGATCCGGAAATACTATGAAGCACTCGAACGGAAGGAGCCGTGACCGCCGATGTCCGTACCCCTGAACGTGCTGGTCGTTGAAGATAATGTGATCAACCAAAAAGTGGTGGTCCGCATGCTGGAACGCCTCGGTCTCTCGCCGGCGGTAGCGTTGAACGGCCGCGAAGCGGTCCAGGCGGCGACCACACGCCCCTTCGACCTGATCCTGATGGATGTGCAGATGCCGGAGATGGACGGCCTGGAAGCGACCAAAGCGCTGCGTACGCCCGGAGCACAGGCGGTGCGGAGCACCATCATTGCGCTGACGGCGAATGCCATGACCGGGGACCGCGAACGGTGTCTGGACGCGGGGATGGATGATTACCTGGCCAAACCGCTCAAACAGCAGGAACTGGAGTTGACCCTCCGGAAATGGTTCCCGTCGTTCCAACCGCCGCAGGCGGGTCCTGCTCCGGAACCGCTCCCAATGCAGCCGCTCATCGACCCCAAACGGCTCGATCAGATCCGTGAGATCGGCGACCCCGGACTGATCAAGGAGCTGCTGCAACTCTACCTGCAGGACCTTGAACAGTACACCGAGGAAGTCCGTGAGGCGCTCGCCGCAGGGAACTTCGCCCGCATCTATGAAAGCTCCCATAAGCTGAAAGGGTCCTCGGCGAACCTCGGTGTGGAGACCCTCCGCAGCAGCTGTATCCTCATGGAAGGGTACGCACGTGCTGCCGACCGGATATCGGTGGATGCTCATTTCTCCATCATGCAGGAACAGATGGACGAGATCCGGGACTACATCACCGTTGCCCATCTGTAGAACGCTCCGTTTCCAAACCACGGAAAACTTCAGTATATTTCCCCGAGAATCCTGAAAGGAACACCATGAAAGGCATCGTGCTCGCGGGCGGCTCCGGCACACGGCTGTATCCCATCACCAAGGTCTACAGCAAACAGCTCACCATCATCTATGACAAACCGCTGATCTATTATCCGGTCTCGATCCTGATGCTCGGCGGTATCCGGGACATCCTGATCATCTCAAACCGGGAAACGATCCCGATGTACCAGACGCTGTTCGGCGATGGTTCTCATCTGGGACTCTCCATCTCCTACAAACTGCAGGAGGCACCCAACGGTATCGCTGAATCGTTCATCCTCGGAGAATCGTTCATCGGCTCGGACGGTGTGTCGCTGATCCTTGGCGACAATATCTTCTACGGCCAGCTCGATTTCTTCTATGAAGCGCTCAAGCGGACCGACGGGGCGACCATCTTCGGGTACCGGGTGAACGATCCGGAGCGGTACGGTGTGGTGGAGTTCGACAAGAACGGCCGCGCCATCTCCATCGAGGAGAAACCGAAGCAGCCCAAGTCCAGTTACGCAGTGCCGGGATTGTACGTGTTCGATAACCGTGTGGTGGAGATCTCGAAGAACATCACTCCGTCGCCGCGCGGTGAACTGGAGATCACCGATGTGAACAATGCCTATCTGCGCGAAGGGAAGCTCCGTGTAGAGCGGATCGGGCGTGGTGTGGCATGGCTCGATACCGGAACGCCCGAGGCGCTGCTCCAGGCATCGAACTTTTTTGGCGTGATCGAGGACCGGCAGGGACTGAAAGTGGCCTGTTTGGAGGAGATCGCCTATCTGATGAAGTTCATTAACAAAGAGCAGTTCGAGAAGGTCATCAATAGTATACCGCGTTCAGCGTATCGTTCCTATCTTGAACGGATCCTGAACGAGGATTGAACATGAATATTCAGCCGAGTCCCCTCTCTGGTGTCATTCTGATCACACCGACGGTTCTCCGGGATGAGCGCGGGTACTTCTTCGAAGCGTACAGTAAGAAACGATACGAGGAACTCTGCGGCCCCGTGGAGTTCGTGCAGGACAATGTCTCCGAGTCCAAACGGAACACCATCCGCGGTCTGCACTATCAGGTCGGGGAGTTCGCGCAGGGGAAACTCTGCAAGGTGCTCTCCGGCAGGGTGATCGATGTCGCGGTCGACATCCGCTTCGGCTCGCCAACCTTCGGACAGCACGTGGCGGTGGAACTGTCGGATGAGAACAGCGCCCAATTATGGATCCCGCCCGGATTCGCCCACGGATTCTCCGTGCTCTCGGAATCGGCGGTCTTCCATTATAAGTGCACCAATTACTACTCCAAAGCGCATGAACGGGCCATCCGGTTCGACGATCCGGCGCTCGGCATCCGATGGAATGTGGACAAGCCCCTGGTCTCGCCGAAGGACCTGGCCGCGCCCGTGTTCGCGGAGATCGGCAAAGATTTCATCTTTGCATGATTGATTTCAAACGGTAAAATTCACAGTTTACAGCAGGGGGGAACAGTGCGGTGCCGTCAGGACCGCCGCTGTCGAATGGACCCAATGAGTACCATTCCCCCGGATCCTTCGCACAGCAGCCGCCGTTCGACCTACCGCATATCCGGCACCAGCCCATCGGAACGTACCGACGGTCACACCGTGTGACTTCAGTTACACGGAGTTTGTACCGATTCCCGTACTTTTTCCCGTTACGATGGGACACCAGATACCCGCAGCAGAACGCATCGAAAGGATGACCGCAATGGTCCGTTGGATACGATCCTCCATTCACCTCCTTCTTCTCAGTGCCGCCGTACTTCCGGCACAGCCGTCCTCCGTCTCCGGTCCGATCACGTCCGATACGGTCTGGACCGTCGGGAACAGTCCGGTGACCGTCACGGCAACCGTGACGATCCCCTCCGGTGTGACGCTCACCATCCAGTCCGGTGTCACCGTGCAGTTCGACACCAATACGGCACTCGTGGTCGGCGGCACCATCGCGGCGGAAGGGGTGATCTTCACCTCTTCAAAACCGGAATTCATCGGTGATGCCGCGGTCACACAGCGCAGGGCACCGTTCCGCGCTGCATCCGGATATGCCGTTCCCGGTGATTGGTACGGCATCGAGTTCCAGAACACCTCCAGCGTGCTCTCGGTGTTCCGCAGCAATCAGGTGAAGTTCGCCGGCGGCGGACCGAACGGTGCCGGTATCCTCTACCGGACCGGTGCACCGAATATCGAGCTGCGGAGTTGTTTCATCGGATACAGCGCAGGACACGGGATCAATACCCGTGCGTCGTCGCCGCTCATCCGCACGACCATCGTCACCGGGAATGCCGGGTACGGCATCTACAGCGACCTGCTCTCCAATTTCACGATCGATACCTGCACGATCTCATACAATACATCGGGCGGCATCCGCATCCCGACCAATTCCTCACCGGTCATCCGGGCGAACTCGCTGTACGACAATGGGATCGGTATCTTCGTGGATGACGGCGCCGTGCCGAACATCCAATGGAACACCATCCAGTACAATACCATCGGTATCCAGTTCACGCGCGTCGGCGCCAGTCAGCCGGTGATCGCCAACAATGAGATCAAGTACAACACCGGTTGGGGTCTGCTGAACACCCATGCAACATCCACCGTGATCGCGGAGAACAATTTCTGGGGACATCCCTCTGGACCGCTGCAGTCGTTCAGCAATCCGACCGGACTCGGCAACGCGGTCAGCGAGCGCGTCGATTATGTACCGTGGCAGTCGCAGCAAGCGGCCCTGCCGGTCGTGACCATCACCGGCGCAGCGTCGCTTTCCAAACTCTATGCGAATACCTTCTGGCCCGACACCGTCTACCGCTTCTCGGTGAGCACCACCATCGCAACGGCCGTCACCGTTCGTCCCGGCACGATCTTCAAACTGAATGCAGGCATCTACGTCCAGTTCACCGGTCCGTTCATTGCCGAAGGCACACCGGACTCGATGATCGTGGTGACATCGGATAAGGACGATTCGTACGGCGGCGATTCCAACGGGGATGGTGCGGCGACGCAGCCGGCCGCCGGCAATTGGAGCCGGCTGGAGATCAGCGGTGCCGGAGCGAATGCCGGACGCCTCAAATATGTGCTGCTCAAGTACGGCGGTTCCGGGACCGGCAATCTGCGACTGGAAAGCACCGCACCGGTGCTCTCCGACATCGTCACCACCAACAGTTCCACGCACGGCATCTATGCCAATGCTTCCAATGTCTCCGTCCAGAATGTGACCGCGACCGGGAATGCAGGGAACGGTATCGACATGAACAGCGGATCACTGCTGCTGCGGTCATCGGTCATCTCCGGCAATAGCGGCCGCGGTGTGTACAGTGACGGGAACACCGTTGTGACCATCAAAGGATCGCGCATCACCGCCAACGCATCGCACGGTATCGAAGTGAACGGGTCGACGGCGATCCTGTCGGAACTCGATTCTTCCGTCGTGTCGGGCAATGCCTTCACCGGCGTCTATCAGAACAACGGGACCACAGCGCAGCGCTTCTCCTATAACAGGGTGGAAGCGAACGGCACCAACGGATTCTGGATCAACAACACCGTCGATTCCGTGCTCTTCCTGGCGGACACCGTGCTGAACAATGTCCAGGAAGGCATTGTCACAACCAAGGCGAACCTGCTGGGGAATGTGATCAGCGGCAACCGGTATCCTATCGCGCTGATCGGGAATGTGAATACCCGGTACGCGGGCAATACCATCACCGGTAATGTCTATCAGAATGCGGTCGGTCTGCGTCTGAACGGCGCGGAATTCTATGATACCCTGCGCACAGTGCTTCCGGCCGGGATCACCTCCCGGACGTACGTGCTTATCGAGAATGTGAACAGCGGGGGTGTTGCCAACGGCAAGACGCTGGTCATCCAGCCCGGCGTCATCATGAAGTTCGCAGCGAGCACCTACATGAATGTGGACGGTACGATCATCGCGCTCGGCACGCCGACCGACAGGATCGTCTTCACATCGTACCGCGACTCCACCGCGGGCGGCAAGACCAACGCGCCGGCGGATCCGCTGAAAGCAGCGCCGAACGACTGGAAGTACATCCAACTCTATTCCAATGCCTTGAATTCCCGTTTCGACCATTGTGATTTCCGGTTCGGCGGTCAGGACGGATACGGTTTGCTCTACGCCAATACGGTGAATTTCGCGAACCAGCTGACGAACCTTTCCTTCACCCGTTCCGGTGCGTACGGTGTCCGGTTCTATCGTTCCATTGCGACCCTCAACAACGTCCGCATCGACAGTAATGCCTACAGCGGTATGTATTCCACCGGCACCTCGCCCGGTTCTGATATCACCGTCCGCAACAGTCAGCTGCTGCGGAACGGCGGCGCCGGCATGTTCGCGGATGGTGCATCGACGTACCGGGAGGTCTCCAATTGTTTCATTCAGTACAATGCCGGTTCGGGCATCCAGGTGGATGGCGGAACGATCCCGCAGAGTTATGTCGGCAATATCGTGCGGTTCAACGGTGCGAACGGCATCCAGCTGTACAATCCCACACTCCAGGTCACGGATGTGCAGGTGATCGGGAATACCCTGTCGGACAACGGGTCGATCGGTGCGCTCACGACAGCCGCACGGTATGTGGACAACACCGTCGAGCGCAACAATTATCCGCTCGGCGTGTGGGGGAAACAGGGGAATATCTATACCGACAACAGTAATGAGGACGGCAACAACATCGCCCAGAACAATCATAATAATGCGATCGCAGTTGTCGGCTCGGCACTGTGGGATACCATGCGGACCGTCTTTCCGGCAGCCATCACGTCCCGGACGTATCACGTGCTCGACAACATCAGTGTTGGGAACGGCAGCACGCTGGTCATCCAGCCCGGTGTCACGCTGAAGTTCTTCTATCAGGCAAGCGGAACCTATTCCATCGAATTCGATGTCTATGGAACACTCATCGCCGAGGGCACACCGGCAGAACCGATCACCTTCACCTCCTGGCGCGATGCTTCGGCGGGAGGGAAGACCACGCCGGCCGCCGATACGCTCGGTCCACAGCGCGGGGACTGGAACTATATCGCCTTCCGGAACACCTCCGGTGCATCGCGACTCCGGTATTGTGATTTCCGCTACGGCGGGGATGGTATCACCCATATGGTCTATTTCGATCAGACCGGTCCGGGCATTCAGTTCGCCCGCAACCGACTGGAGTTCTCGGACGGCAACGCACTCTCGCTCTATAATACATCCCTTGTCCTTGATTCATTGATCGTAGCGAATAATGACAATGCCGGCATCTGGATCCATAATAATTCCAACAGCCTGCTGCACCTGAAGAATTCTCTCATCCACTCCAACGGCAGCGCCGGGATCTATAAGGACTTCAATGGCAAGCTGGGACTGGTGGACCGGTGCGAGATCCATTCCAACGGGACCCACGGGATCGATGCGTACAACAACACTGTTCCGCTCATCGTCTCCAACAGCCGGATCCATCACAATAATTACCATGGGGTATATGTGGATGCCCGCAATACCTCCGTCGATACACTCATCCTGCTGGTGAACAATGTCATCCATCATAACACGGTCGCCGGTGTGATGTCGTCCCGTGCGTACTTCGTGGCCGATTCCCTGTATGGCAACCGGTATGCAGTGGGGATCACCGGAGAACTCAGCCTGAACGGCACCGGCAATGCGATGGGGAATGTCTATACGGATACCTATGTCACCGGGAACACCTACGACGGCGTTACAGCCCTGGAGGGATATGTGAAAGGCCGGTTGGGAAGTTCGTTCCTGCCCGGACCGTATGCACGGGTCTACGCCATGCGCGGCGACCTGGAGGTCTCGGCGACGGACACGCTGCACATCGCCCCCGGCACCATCGTGAAGTTCGCGAACGAATGGGGGAGCAGCCGGCTGTATGTGTACGGCAAGATCTTCTCCTCCGGTCAGCAGAATAACAAGGTCATCTTCACCTCCTGGAAGGATGATACGTTCGGCGGCGATTCCAACAAGGACACCTCGGCCACGATGCCGCAGCCGGGCGACTGGTGGAGGGTGCTGCTCTCCGGTTCCGGGAGCAACGGCAGCCACCTGCGCAACACGGTCTTCCGGTACGGCGGGATGAGCAATTATTCGATGCTGGAGCTGAGCAGTTCCAATGCACTGGTGGAATCCTGTGCCGTCTCGTTCTCCCAGTATATCGGTCTGCAGTTCGGCAATTCCCCGTCGGCTGTCGTCGGGAACGAGATCCATCACAACACATTCGGAGTGTACATCAACGGCTCCATCGTTCCGACGCTGAATTACAACAACATCTATCAGAACACCATCGGCCTGGAACAGTATTACACCGGCATGACGATCAATGCCGAGAACAATTACTGGGGTGCAGCGACCGGACCGAAGAAGACCACCGGTGCGGACCAGAATCCCACCGGTCAGGGGAACCAGATCAATGTCACCGGTACCGGAGAGGTCGATTTCCGACCGTTCCTTACCGCCCGGCAGGGGATCCTCTATGGCGATGTGAGCGGGAACGGGCAGATCTCTGCATTCGATGCCTCCCTCGTGCTCCAGCATGACGTAGAGATGATCACGCTGAATCCGGTGCAGAAACTGGCAGCGAATGTGAACGGCGATACACTGGTGAACGCCTTCGACGCTTCGTACATCCTCCGCTATGTGGTAGGACTGATCTCCGGGTTCCCGGGACTCGGGAAAGCAGCGGCGCCGGAAGGAGCATTGTCCGCCTTCACGTTCACCCTTGAGAATGCACCGCAGCCCGGACAGTTCGACCTGGTGATCGCTCTGAACAAGCCGACGGATGTATACAGCGCTTCCATCGGTCTGCAGTTCGATACGGCGTCCGTCACGCCGCTCTCCATGGCACGCGGTGCGGCATCGGACAGCATGTCCCTGGTGCATCATTTCCCCTCCGGCTGTGCGAATGTCGCCCTGGCCGGTGTCCGGCCGCTTGACGCGGCAGGGGAGATCGTTCGGTTCCGTTTTGCACTGCGTAACGCGGCGCGCGAGCCCGGCGCGGTGCTGTTCTCCGTTCGCAAATTCTTCCTGAACGGTCAGGATGTTTCGCAAGAAGCAGGGAAGATCGTGCTGAATGTCGGGGACCTCTCGCCGGTGCCGGAGACGTTCGGTCTGTCGCAGAACTATCCCAATCCGTTCAACCCGTCCACCGCCATTGCCTATCAGCTGCCGCGCGATGCACATGTCCGTCTGACCGTCTATTCCATGCTTGGTCAGCAGGTGCGCACATTGGTCGATGCCCCGCTCAGCGCCGGATACCACACCATGCAGTGGAGCGGAACGGATGACCACGGAGCACCGCTCGCGAGCGGTGTCTATCTCTATCGGCTCGAAGCATCCGCCATCGGTGAACGGCTCTTCGTGCAGACACGGAAGATGCTGCTGGTGAAATGACCGCATACCGTACCCATATCGCACGCATGGTACTGCTGCTTGTCCTGACGGCGCTGATGCTACCGGCGCAATCGGACACGCTCCGCTTCTCCTTCCCGGACGGGAAAGGGAAGCGGGGGGTGACGTACGCCTATCCGCTCTCCATTCAGGATTCGCTGACCGTGGCCGATTCGCTCCTGGCGGGTGAATTCACCATTTCATACTCCGGCTCCGTCATCGATATCGTCGGTATCCAGAAGACCGGTACCATCCTTGCCGGCGCTGCGGATGTGCAGTTCAATCCCGCCACACGGAAACTCTCCTTCGCCCATCCTGTTCCGATCACCGGGAAAGGGATCTTCATCGAGTTCCTCATCACGGTACGGAACGATGCCTCCGGCAGCACCTCCACGTCGCTCCAGAACATCCTGCTGAATGAAGGGACGATGCTCGGACTCATCACCGCCGGTTCGATGCGTCCGATGGATATCACTATCGTACCGAAGACTCCGCCGCAGGACCGCATCGTCGGTGATACGGTCCAGTTCAGCGTAGCCGGAGATGTGAATTTCCCGGTCGTCTGGAGCGTCGGCGATACCCACATCGTCTCCATCGACGGTACCGGACGCGCCATTGGTAAGAATGTGGGACAGACCACGGTGACCGTAACGGATAATATCGGGCTGACAAGCGAGTCGAATCTCTTCCCGGTCCACCCGCCCACCCTTCGCTCCCTGACGCTGACGGCATCGACTATTTCCGTGATGCAGAATCTGACATTCCTCTATCCGCTGAAGGTCTCGACGGTGACCGGACTCGGCATCACCTCAGCGCAGTTCCGGTTGACGTACAATCCGTCGGTGCTCACGCCGCTCGGAGTCGTCACTGCCGGCAGTATGACGCAGACCTGGGGGGAACCGGCGGTGCTGTACGGCAGCAATCATCTGGATGTAGCGCTGGCGGGTGCAACACCGCTGTCGGACAGCGGCACTCTGGTGTTCGTCCGGTTCAAAGTGTCGCGAACCGCCTTCTTCTCCGCCGGGATGAACCTGTCCAATGTACTCTTCAATGAGAACCTTAACGCCACCGTGCAGAACGGTACTTTCAATCCTGTCCCGGGACCGGTCATCACGATCATGGGCCGTCCGTCCGATATGCTGAGCGGCGAACAGGCACTGCTCACCGCGTCCGGCGGGACCGCTCCGTACCGCTGGAAATTCCTGGCGGATACCTCCATTGCGGCACTCGACTCCATCACCGGTGTGCTGACGGCGAAGAGCCGGGGACTGGCGCGCTTTTCCGTGACCGATGTGAACGGGTTCGACCGGTGGGACAGTCTCTTCGTGACCGATGTGCGGTTCCACTTCCCCGATACCTCGTTCATCTACACCGACTCCATCGATTATCCGGTGCTGGTCAGTTCCACCACCGGCTACGGCATCCTCTCTGCACAACTTATCCTGCCGTACGATACGGCGAAACTGAAGTTCGTCTCCGTCATCCGCGGCGGCACGGTCTCCCGTGACATGACCATGGAGCTGAAGGATTCTTCCGGTCTCCGTATGGCACTCTCCGGTGTGTCGCCGCTGAGCGGCGCCGGTCAATTCTTTGTGCTGCGCTTCCGGTCCAGGGGACTCCTTTCGCTCGGACATTCCCAGCCGATGTTCTTCACACAGGTGCAGTTGAATGAAGGGGGCGTTGCGGCACGCTTCGCATCGCAGCGGAACGGTTCGCTGGCGGTGACCAATGTCCCGAACTATCCGCCGAAGTTCACCGCGAAACTGCGCGACACGACCATCGCCGAACAGCAGCTGCTGCAGGTGCAGCTGGCAGCGACCGATGCGAACGGGGACTCGCTCCTGTTCGGTCTCTTCAAAGGTCCCTCGGGTATGACCATCACCGGAAAAGGATTGCTCTCCTGGCGTCCCACATTCCAGCAGGCCGGTACGCATTGGGTAGTGTACGATGTCGGTGATTATCATATGGACGGTGTTACTAAGGACAGTGCCATCGTCACGGTGACCGATGTGAACGGTCCGCCGGTCTTCACGCGGTTCTTTACCGACACCACCATCACGGAGGACCAGCATCTCAATTATATGGTC
Source organism: Bacteroidota bacterium (assembly GCA_013361065.1). GTDB lineage: Bacteria > Bacteroidota > Ignavibacteria > UBA10030 > UBA8401 > UBA8401. Next base: position 4,821 of record JABWAK010000058.1, on the reverse strand, counting down.
GGCGCGACTGATCCGGAAGGGGATGCCGTGCGGTACTCCGTCTCCGGTATTCCTATCGGTATGGTCGTGGACACCATCACCGGCAACATCGCCTGGCGTCCTTCGTTCACACAGGCAGGGACCTATCCCATCGGATTCGTTGTGCACGACGGCAAAGGACAGTTCGCTTCCCGTCCGGCATCGATCACGGTGACCAACAAGAATCGTCCGCCCCTGTTCACGACCATCTTCCAGGATACACTGTTCTTCCAGACGGGACAGACCGTCAGCGCACAGTTCACCGGGACCGATCCGGACAACGATCCGATCACATTCTCACTCATTGAGTCCCCGACCGGTGCGGTGATCACCGCTGCCGGACTCTTCACCTGGACGCCGGCCTTGAATCAGACCGGTGTGCACCGGATCATCGTTCAGCTGACGGACGGAACGTCACCGAACCGCGATACCGTGTTCATTCGGGTGCAGACCGGGAACACACCGCCGCAGTTCACGCGCCCGATGCCGGATACGGTAACGGCGGAAGGGGAGCAATTCTCATTCGCGTATGCTGCTGAGGACCAGCAGAACGATCCACTCACATGGTCGTTCGGCGGCGATACTCCGGACGGCATGACGCTCAGTAATACCGGAGTGCTCGCCTGGAAACCTGATTTCAACCGCGCCGGTACGTATACCATCATCGTCCGGGTGAGTGACCCTCAGTTCTCCGTTACCGATACCGCACTGCTCACGGTGCTCGACACGAACCGGCCGCCGCAGTTCTCTGCGGTCCTGTCGGACACGGTCATTCTGGTGGACAGTCTCTTCGTGTATCAATGGCAGGGAAGCGATGCGGACAATGATTCGATCCGCTTCGCACTGGTGCGTTCACCGAACGGCGCTGTTCTCACCTCCGGCGGGCGGTTATCGTGGGTCCCGGCGGTACTGGCAAAGGAAACGCTCATTGTTTCCCTCAGCGACGGCATCGCCGTGGTGCATGATACGGCGGTGGTAACGGTCACGGGGCTGCCTGCGCTGAGCGTGCAAACGACCCGGCTCGATTTCGGAACAACGGCATTCGGAACACGTCCGGTCCAGTCTGTTTCTGTCTCCAATACCGGCAGGATCCCGCTGCAACTGCTGCGGTACCGCGGAATACCGGACGATGGTTCCTTTGTGTCCGATCTGCCGGACACGGTCATCGTCCAGCCCGGTGGAAGCACAATCATCCGTTTCACCTATGCGCCGAAGCAGATCGGCACCCATCGCGGTTCATTCCTGCTCATGACGAACGATCCCCGGCAGCCGATGCTGATGCTCGAGATGAGCGGCACCGCGATCTCCGTGGCGGCGGTCCGCCGGTCCGTCCTGGTCGACCTGACCCATCAGCCGGCCTTCCCGCTGCGTGATTCGCTGGCCGGGATGACACAGCTGTTCCAGGCATTGCGGGCCGGAGGAGTGAGCGTAGCGTTCGCCGAGACAACCTTTGCGCCGGCGGGTTACGATGCTCTGCTGCTCGTCGCTCCGCAGCGGATGTTCACCGCGGCGGAACGGTCGCTGCTGATCGAGTTCATCACCAACGGCGGATTGGTCGTAGCGATGGACCATCCTTCCGCAGCAGCCACACCGGGCGCGCTGCAACAGCTGCTGCGAGACACAGTGCTGGCCAGCGGGATGGATCTGTCGGTCACCGCTGCGGCCGATTCTTTCAACAATCACAACGGCGATCCGTTCGCGCCGATGATCACCCGGTTCGCGGATGCGAAACATCCATATCTGAACGGCGTCGATTCCATCGTTTCATTCTACGGTTCCTATGTCCTCACCGACAGCACGGCCATTCCGTTCGCTTCGCTCACGGCACCATCCAATGTGCCGGCGGCGGAAGGGAAGATCGCTTCAGCTGCCGGTCTGAAACGGATCGGGAAGGGGACGCTCCTGGTGCTCGGCAGTGCCGCGATGTGGATGAATGCGATGCAGGAGGGATTCCACGGAACAATCGGCATCGCCGCAAAGGACAACTTCACCTTCGGACTCAATCTGTTCAGCATCGATGAAGATTACGTCATCGCTATGCCGGCCAAGACACCGAACGAGATCTATCAGCTGATCAGCATCCCGGTAGAAGCGAAGGATGTCGACCTGATCGCAGCGCTCAAAGCGAACCTCGGCGAGATCGATCCGCTCAAGTGGCGGCTCTTCGGCCGGTACGATGCAGCGACCGGGCGGTACCGCGAGTTCCCGTCGGCAGGATTCACATCGCTGGCGCGGGGCGAGGCGTATTGGCTCATCACCCGCGGGGAGTTCTCGTTGAACTTCGGCAGTGTGACCGTGCTGCCGGCGCAGGATTATTTCTCCATCACCATCCCGCCGGGATATTCCATGATCGGCAATCCGTTCCCGTATCCGGTCAGCTGGAAGGATTCGCGCATCGGTGATTCGGTGCAGACCGTGTTGTGGGGGTACGATCCATCCGCCAATGCCTTCGCAGCGGAGTCACTCGTACTGGCGCCGTTCCAGGGATACTTCGTGAAGAACCTGTCGAAGGACAGCGTCACCATCCGCATCAATCCGGTGCGGGTGCCGCTGGCGAAGCGGGGGACCGCACCATTGCTGGCGGACGGGGAGTGGAAGGTGACGATCGATGCGGCATCCGGGAAAGCGGCCGATGCCGGCAATACCGCCGGTGTTACCGCAGGAGCGGAAGCGGAGTATGACCGGTTCGACATCGCAGAACCGCCGACCACACCGACCGATTATCTCCAGCTGCGGTTCACGAACGACCGGTGGACACGGCAGCGCGGGTCGTACGCTGTGGATATGCGTCCCGCATCGCCGGAAGGCCATGTCTGGGAATTCGATGTGAAGAGCGCCGCTGCCTCCGCCGCCGTGACGCTCACGCTCGGACAATCCGGCACTTTACCGCCCGATTTCGGACTGTACCTGGTCGATCTCGGCACGGAACGGGTGCACCGGTTCGACCGTTCACTGGAATACCGCTTTACCATGGCGAAGAACAAGACACAGCGCCGCTTCCGGCTGGTGGCCGGGAAGCAGACGTTCGCAGAGCAGAATACCGGCGGTATTCCGCTGACCGCTGCCTCTTTCGCCCTGGGGCAGAACCATCCGAATCCGTTCAATCCATCGACCTACATCCAGTACACGCTGGGACACAGCGGCATGGTGCAGCTGGAGATCTACAATGTGCTCGGTCAGCGGGTGCGGCAGCTGCGGAATGAACAGCAAGCGATCGGAACACATCGCGTGGAATGGGACGGGAAGGATGATGCAGGGGAGACGGTATCGTCCGGCGTCTATTTTTACAAAGTGACGGTGACGAGCAACAACGAGAAACTCTTCAGTGAAACGAAGAAGATGGTACTGATGAAGTAATGTGGATGGTGACTGTCACCTATATGAAATCTGTTAGTTGAGGTGACAGTCACCTACCGAGAGTATCACCATCCATCCGTAGCAGGTCAACATGAGCAACTGACGGTGATACGTACCGCTTCGTTGGTGTCTTCGCGACGTTGTGGTTTTCAGTTCAATAAGCGCTTCAACGTATCGTAAATCTGCGCCTGGTACGACTTGCCGAAGAGATTCAGGTGATTGAAGAGATGATAGAGGGAGTAGAGGTCCGTCCGGCGTTCCCATTCATCGTTCAACGGATAGCTCTCGTTATACGCTGCGTAGAACCGTTCATCGAATCCTCCGAACAACCGCGTCATTCCCAGTTCCATCTCCCGATGTCCGTAATACACCGCCGGATCGATAAGGGCCGGCGTCCCGTCCTCCAGACAGAGTACATTCCCGCTCCATAGATCGCCGTGCAGCAAGGCCGGCGGTTCTCCGTCGTCCGGTATCAGCCGGTCGATCATCCGTTCGATGCGATGGACCAGCGCAGTGATCTCACGGTCATCGTACCGGTTCCGTTCCGCCAGCCGCACCTGATACTCCAGCCGCTGCACCACGAAGAACTCCTTCCACGAAGAACGCTGCGGACGGTTCACCTGCGGCGTTGCGCCGATGTAATTGTCCTCCGTGAACCCGAACTCCGCTGCGGTGGCGCGGTGCAGCCGCACTAGTGCGGCACCGAGAGCGGACTGGAAGGTGGTCGGACGAACCGAGGCTGTCGGCAGGAACTCCAGGATCAGGATCTCCTCGTTCACACCGATCACTTCCGGGATCCGCACGGTATTCGCGGCAGAGAGTTCCTTCAGTCCGCGCGCTTCCCGTTCGAACATGTCCGGGAATTGCGGCGCTGTTTTGATGAACAGTCTGCTGCCGTCGCCGGTCGTAATCTGGTATGCCGCAGCGATGGATCCGCCGCTGACCGGTGTGATGGTGCGGAGTTCCGTATCGGCGAGCGTACGGAGATGGTCTTCGATCCTCTGTCTGTTCATACATTCACTTCCTGATCCGTTCCAGCAGCCCGGCACATGCATCCTCCAGGATATCCAGCACATGGTCGAATCCCTCCGGTCCTCCATAATAGGGGTCCGGGACATGGTCCGCATCCATCGTTCTGCAATAATCGGTCATTTTGGAGATCTTTCCGTGGTACTGCTTCGACCGATCCATTCCCTTCAAATCTCGCAGGTTACTGTCATCCATTGCAATGATCATATCGAACCGTTCGAAATCGACCGAAGGGTCGAATTGCCGGGCCCGGCTGGTCAGTTCGATCCCCCGTTTTCGAGCGTGGGAGCGCATCCGGGGATCGGGGAGTTCACCGGTATGGTATCCGGCGGTACCGGCCGAATCGATCTCGATATCCATTCCTTTGACGAGGTGCTTCATGACCCCTTCTGCCGCGGGGGAACGGCAGATATTGCC
>JABWAK010000228.1 GCA_013361065.1 Bacteroidota bacterium | reverse complement strand
TGATTGCAAACAGAATGAAGGAATGATAGAATGACAGGAACGACCATGCGGACAATGATCGGAATATTCGAGGACCATCCCGATCTGCGCGAAGCACTCGTACAGCTCATCGGACAAACGGACGATCTGGAATGTGCCGGTGCCTGGGAGCATTGTGCGGTCATTCCTGCTGCTGTGCGCTCCTGCAACGTGATCGTGATGGATATCGGCCTTCCGGGACGGTCAGGGATCGAAGGAGTACGCGAGATCAAGACGCGCTATCCGTCGGTGGAGGTGGTCATGCTCACCGTGCATGAGGATGAACAGAAGATCTTCGATGCCATCCGGGCCGGCGCATCCGGTTATCTGTTGAAGAGGACCGAACCAGCCGGCATCCTTGATGCCATCCGTGAGATCCGTACCGGTGGCGCCAATATGACCGGCAGTGTGGCGCGGAAGGTCCTTTCCCTGCTCCAGCGGGACCACCGCCGTCAATCGGAGGAATTCGGGTTGTCCGAACGCGAACGGCAGGTGCTGCAGTCTCTCGTGAAGGGGTTCAGTTATAAGCTCATTGCAGAGGAGTATTTCATCAGCATCGACACGGTCCGTTCGCATATCAAGAAGATCTATGAGAAACTCCACGTCCACTCCAAGTCCGAAGCGGTCGCCAAAGCGATGAAGAGCAATATCCTCTGACCATCCCTCCGCAGCCTTTGTGACCTTCTGCACAACGGCGAAGAACCACATGGATATGTGATTGAACCTCTCCTCCGATTACAGGAATTTGGTCCACCCAAACGCCTGTATCCACGATCGGAGGTCATCCTATGCAGCGCTCCATCACCGTTCTTGTCATCCTCATATTGTCCGCGGTTCAGTTCTCCCGTCCTCAGCAGGATCCGTGCGCGATGAAATTCGGGATGAACTTCATCTACCTTTCTTATTGGAACCGGGAGATGCCGTTCGTCGATCTGATGAAGCTCTCCTCCTTATGGCTCACTCAGAACAGTGTGTATGTGACCGGAGGGACGAACCGGTTCGATACTGCTGTCCGTGATTCTATCCCTGCGGATGAGAATGGCTATCCGCTTCAGCTGCCGTACAGCGTCGCCGGTCAGGAAACAACGCAGATCGTCATGGCACTCCTTGCTTCGCAGCAGAACGCGCTCTATCCGGCCGGTGAGTATCTCTGTCTCTATGAAGGGGATGGCACCATCACCTTCACCGGTGATGCATCGGTCGTCAGTCAGACACCGGGCAGGATCGTGCTGAATGTCGTACCGTCCAATGCCGGTATCATGCTGCGCATCACCCGCTCGACCTTCGGGAATCATGTCCGGAACGTGCGGATGCTGATGCCCGGAACGGAATCGACGTACCTCACACAGCCGTTCAATAGTGCATTCCTGGCGAAGATCGCACCCTTCCCGGTGCTCCGGTTCATGTGGTGGCAGTTCGTCACCGACGGGAACGAGGTCAGCTGGCAGAACCGGAAGCGGATGAGCTACTACACACAGGGATCGTACTTCAGCAATTCCAGACGTCCATCCGGCATCGCTTATGAATATCTTGTCCACCTTGGCAATCAGCTGAACAAGGATATCTGGGTCTGTGTCCCGCACACAGCGGATAGTGCCTATGTGGCCGAGATGGCATTGTTCTTCAAGACGAATCTCGATCCGGGCCGGAAGATCTATCTGGAGTTCTCGAATGAGGCCTGGAACTACATCTATCGTGTGCATCAATGGGTGAATCAGAACGGTCCGGCGCATCTCAATCATCCGCAAAAGACCGCGTACTTTGTGAAGCGGACTTTCGATATCTGGAGCTCTGTCTTTGGACAGGAGATGTCCTCTCGCGTGATCCGGGTCGCGGCATGTCAACTGACGCTTCCGTGGGTCGGTCAGCAGATGATGGCCTATCTCGGACCGGGCGGTGCAGATGCGATCGCTCCCGCTGCCTATTATGTGTTGCGCCCCGAGAATTATGATACGCTCGAAGCAAAAGGCGCATCTGCAACAAAGGACGATGTCGCGAGGATGATCCGCAGCCACTTCCCGGTGCTCGGCGGTATGATGAGGGACCATCAGACCCTTGCAGACCAGTATGGATTGAAACTGGTCTTCTATGAAGGCGGGGGGGAGATCCGTCCCCGGAACGTGAACAACCCTTCCACGCAGGCGATCTATGCCTACCAGACCGATACGGCAGCCTACAATGTTCATCAGGAGTGGTTCCGCACCATCCGGGCGGTGAGTGATCCGGAGCTGTTCGTTTACTTCCATCTCGCCAGCCGGGCGAATGACCGCAATGAGGGATATGGGGCACTGGAAAGCATCTTCCTGCCGACCTCCCCGAAATATCAGGTGCTCTTGGATAATATCTGCGGTCCGGCGACCGGGGTACCGTTGGCAGTGGAACTGACCCATTTCTCCGGTGCCGTGCAATACAATAACAGAGTGGTACTGTATTGGACGACGGCTGGCGAGGTCGATAACGTCGGCTTCGATGTGGAGCGGATGTCCTATGACCGTGGAGCAGCTCAGAACGGCCGCTGGCATTCGGTCGGATTCGTGGAAGGGCACGGGACCACCGATTCAGCACACGAGTACATGTTCGTCGACACGGGTGCCGATCCTGCCAGGCGGAATGTCTTTCGGCTGCGTCAGATCGACCGGAATGGTGCGTTCACATATTCTCCGGAGACCGTGGTCGATGGAAGTACCACACCGGGGATATTGTCGCTCCATCAGAACTACCCTAATCCGTTCAATCCTGCAACGGCCATCAAGTACTCCGTGCCGGAGGATGGAGATGTGAAGCTCACGGTGTACGATATCACAGGGAGGGAGGTGCTGCAGCTGGTGGATCGTGTTCAAAAGGCCGGGACATATACCGTCACTCTTTCGGGAGCGGACCTTGCGAGCGGCGTCTATTGTGCGGTACTGAGCAGCGGTGCTATGCGGCGAAGCATCACCATGGTATTGTTGAAGTAGGAGAGGCCATGCACACGCCGATGGTTTTCATCGATCTTATCTTCGTGCTGGTCGTCGCGACGGCAGCAGTTCTGTTTTGGGAAGCATCCGGCAGGTTGCGCTGGATGCCCATGCTCATGGGGGGATGGGTGCTGGTGCAGTCCGCAGGTGCCGTAGCCGGTTTCTACTCTGTGACGGATACGATTCCGCCCCGCTTCCTCCTGCTGATCGCACCGCCGGTGGTTCTTATTGCGGTGTTGTTCCTGACGGTGAGGGGAAGAAGGCTCATGTCACACTTCGATCCTGAACGTACCCTGTATGTGCATTCGGCCAGGATCGGAGTGGAGATTGTACTCTACCTGTTGGCACAGTCACGATTCATCCCAGAGCTTCTGACGTGGGAGGGAAGGAATATGGACATCCTTATTGGCATTACTGCCCCGTTCGTTGGGTTTTTCGGTTACAGGAAGGGTGTGCTTCCGCGCAGATTCCTTCTCTTCTGGGATGCCGCCGGTATCCTATGCTTGTTGAATGTGGCCTATCACGGGATCCTTTCAGCTCCTTCGGCCTTCCAGCAGTTCTCTTTCGATCGGCCGAATCTCATGCCGATCTATTTCCCGTATGTACTCATTCCGGCACTTCTCGTTCCCATGATGCTTACGGCGCATCTCATCACCATCACGGCATACATGCAACGAGATGCACGTATGTCGTGATCGTTCATGCGGTCCGTTGTCGGATCCTTTATTGGCTCCTGCTGCGAGAACGGTCCGATGACATGGCACGGAGCAGAGTTTTATACCATGATCTGGAACGGTTCCGGTCGGTCAGCACCGCCACGTTGGGCACGTTCGGATGTCACTGCGATAGAACGCGGAAGTTCACTTCCCCAATGCGATGAGCGCTTCATTCCGTGTCTCTTCCGTCAGGAAGATCGTGGAGAGTTTCGTCACCAGGAAGATGTTGGAGATGCTCTTGTTGACATTGCACAGCACTAATTTCCCCCCTTTGGCGGCGAGCGTTCCGTGGGCCACCGTCAGGATGCCGATCGCCGAAGAGTTGAGATATTCAACGCCTGCCAGATCGAGGACCATCCTGGTCTTCCCCTGAGAAATCATCGAATTCAGCGTATTCTTCAGTTCATCCGTTTCAGGCCCTCCGATCAGTGAGCCT
>JABWAK010000057.1 GCA_013361065.1 Bacteroidota bacterium | reverse complement strand
ATTACGGACACCGCCGCTCTGAAGCATGTCGCCGGTATCGCGACCGGAACACCGGTCCCCGGTATCGTCGACAGCAGTGCGGTGACCGGACATTCTTATCGCATCACGTTCGATTCACTGAACGGAGTCCTTCTCTATACACTGAAAGACCTCACCGCAGCGCAGACCGTGCTGTCCGGCGAGAAACTGACGATGAACAACGGCACCGGGGTCACAACACACGGTTTGCGGATCTGGTTCGAGAACCATCCGATCCAGATCGATACCGGCAACAGCCGCTTCGTCAGCACACCGGCGAACATTTCGCGACTCGTTTCAGGGTTTTTCTCTTCCCTGCAGAGGAGACCGCTCCCGGTCGATCTGTTGATCCAATTCGGTTCGCTCGACACTAACAGCGCCGGGGCGTACGTCTCACCGCTCGATTCGTTCCCTTCCACCACCAACAGCTCTGTCATGGTGAAGGTGCCGTTCAGCATCACCGATCTGACCACTGGGACGAAATTCACGGCGCGGATCCAGGAAATGTCGTCAACCCCCTATTATTCACGGAAAATAGCACGCTGGGATCTTGGCGAGCGGATCGTCATCATTTCCCCGCCGACGACGAATGCGATCCACGCAGTGGTCGAGATCAATAAGACCGACTATCTCAAGCCGGAAGGATTATCGGGCGGAGAACAGTTCCGTATCATCACCAATAAACCGTTCACTCCGGCCGATGTGTTCGAATTCACGGCGGATGTAAAGTACGGGAAACCGACCGGAATATCGGGCGATGCGATCGTCCCTGCCGATTTCCGACTGGAGCAGAACTATCCCAATCCCTTCAACCCGGAGACGGTGATCCGTTTCTCGGTGCCGCAGAGGGCAATGACAACCATAAGTATCTATGACGCGTTAGGCCGCGAAGTAACGGTCCTGTTGAATGATGACATCCCTGCCGGGAATCATTCCATTGTCTGGAACGGTCTGGACCGTTTCGGCGAACCGGCGGCCAGCGGAGTCTATTTCTACCGGATGAGGTCGGGAGTGTTCGTTTCAACGAAGAAGATGCTGCTGATAAGATAAGGACAGTGTGCTGTTTCGGTTGATCCAATGCTGTGCGGCATTGGATTCGTCTTCAAATTATTGGACAATTGAATCATCATTATGTCACAACGACATCATTACAGTACGGCGCTCATTGTCTGTCTCCTCTGTTTTCCGGTCCTTTCAGAATCGCAGTGGATCAAAACCGTCGGTATCGACAGCACGAATGTTCTCTCAATCACATCTCATGGCTCCTATCTCTTCGCTGCCACTGGGCAAGGCGTATACCGTTCATCCGATGATGGATTCTCATGGCTCCCTATCAATTCAGGATTCGTTGCAGAACCAGGGATGAACTCCCGGCCATATGTGAATTGTCTCACTGTAAAGGGCAACACAATATATGCAGGCACGAATCAAGGAATATTCACTACGGTTAATGACGGTGAAGCGTGGACTTTATTTGGCACTACACCACTCTATCCTTCCATCGCATCTATTCAATTCATTAGCACAACCATGTTCGTCACGGGTCATCGGACGATCTACGATGACGAGAACATCATTCTCGAAAGTGATCTTCTTCGTTCATCAGATGAAGGCAACTCCTGGTATTCCTCCAGCAATGGAATACCGATCAATTCAATCGGAGGTGTTTTTACTCATCGTCATCGACTCATTGCTGTTACCCACCGTGGTATCTATGTCTCGATCGATTCCGGGTCGACGTGGCAACGAACGATCCCATACCAGGCAATCTCCGAGATATTCAATGTAGCAGCGAATGATTCTGTCCTAATTGCCTTCTCACGTGGACCACTCAGTGTGTCCATGGATGGTGGTTCCACATGGACCTTCCCCAACGGTGATTCATCGTTCTATGATCCGGTGGCGATGTGTGTGGTCCGCAATACACTCGTCATGTCATGGGGAGGCGTTCGTGTTTCTACGGATTGGGGAAAGCAATGGAGAATAATGAACGATGGTCTTGATACCGCCGGTTCGTTAAGCCCAAGGTTCTACCGTATTAGGGGGTTTCTCTCCTCAGGCAGTGCCTTATTTGCGAGCAGTGAGTTGCATTTGTGGCGCAGACCACTTGATCAGATTACATCGGCACACCAATATTCGGGACAGCGGATTCCCGCAGCACAGTATCTCGACCAGAACTATCCCAATCCGTTCAACCCTGAGACGGTCATCCGCTTCTCGGTCCCGCAGCGCGATCTGACAACGCTCACCGTCTACGATGCACTCGGTCGCGAGGTATCTGAACTTCTGAATGAAGAACTCCCCGCCGGCAGACATACTGTTCGCTGGAACGGCATGGACCGTTCCGGCGAACCGGCGGCCAGCGGTATCTATTTCTACAGGATGAGGTCCGGAGCGTTTGCGGTGACGAAAAAGATGCTGTTGATTCGATAGGTGAAGCTCACATGACCTCATGGCATGACTTAAGTGATGCCATCACTCCAAAGATTCCTCCTCTGCCAATAAAAAAACCTGCCCGAAGGCAGGTTTTTTTATTGTCCATTCCGGTGAACGGTGTTATTTGACGATGCCGAGCTGGCGGTATTTCTCCTCATACTTCTTCCAGAGGTCGGTATGCCGGCTGCGCAGCTCGACGGGACGACCCTGGATGTACGCTTTCTCGACATTGGTCATGATCTCCAGCGGGTCACCGTTGGTAACGATGAGCGTGGCATCCTTTCCCGTTTCCAGCGACCCGACCTGAGCATCGATGCCGAGCAGTTTCGCTGCATTGATGGTGATCGAACGGAGCGCCTCCTCCTTCGGCAGACCGTACGCTGATGCGGTCGCTGCCTGATAGGCCATATTCCGGTCGTTCATAGTGGAGTTCCCACCGCCGGAGACGGCGAACAGCACCCCTGCCTCATGCAATCTGGCCGGGACGGTGAACGGAAGATCGTACTCCTCCCACCGGCGGTTCGGCAGATCATGGACCGGCTCTACGATCACCCCCACACCATTCTCCTTCAGCAGCGAGGCGACCTTCCAGGAATCGCGTCCGCCGTGGATGATCAGCCGGACATTCTGCTCGTTGGCGAACTGAACGGCGGACTGGATCTGCGACACCTCATTGGCCGATACGATCATCGGAATGGTGCGGTCGAAGAGCGGCGCCATCGCCTCCCAGCGGAGGTCGGTGCGGTGTTCCTTATCTGCCTTCTTGGCTTTCAGATAGGCACGGGCATCGTTGAAGGCATCACGCAGTTCCTTCAGAGAATTCTCGATCGCCTTGCGCTGCTCCTCTTCGGACTGACGCGCGAAGGGGGAACGGGAGACACGCATGTTCGGCCAGCTGACATAGAGACCGACCGGGGAACGGAGCGTCATCTCATCGTTCGTCCAGCCGTCCATGAGCATGGCGGAGGTGCGGCCGGCGATGAGCGGTCCGCCCGGAAGCACATGCGACACCAGGATACCGTTGGCGCGCGTGGTGGGGATGAGTTCGCTCTCCGGGTTCACTGCCACATCGGTGCGAACGTTCGGATTGATCCGCCCCGTCTCGGTGATATCGATCGTGGCGCGGACCGCTTCGATCTCATTCAGTCCGATGTTGGATGCAGCGTTGATGAGTCCGGGATAGACGTGCTTTCCGGTGACATCGATCCGTTCGGCATTCGCCGGGACGGTGACCGATGTGCCGACGGCCGTGATCCTGCCGTTCTCGAACAGCAGCATGCCGTTCGGGATCACGGCACCGCTCACGGTGTGGATGGTGCCGCCGATGAGGACGATCGGGCGTTCCTGCTTCTTCGCAGGGACCGGTGTGGATGCCGGAAGCAATACGGCAGTGCAGAGGATGACGATCATCGTGCGCAAAATTCTGTTCATTGCATCATCTCCTGTTCTGCAGCATGGTCATGCTCCTCTTCGTGGCATGAATAGAAGAAACTGCGCCGCGACGGTGCTGCCGGTCCGGCCCCTTTCTTCTTGGATGTTGCCGCCTTCTGGATCAGCTCCGCCTTCTTCACCTGCAGGTCCTGCCGCATCGCTGCATCCTCCGCACGGTCAAAGAACCGGCGGCCTTCGATCCAGGTCTGCTCGCAGATGGAATAGGTGGAGAGCGGATGACCGCTCCAGATGACGAAGTCCGCATCTTTCCCTGCTTCCAGAGAACCGACGCGGCTGTCGATGCGGAGCTGCTTGGCGGGATTGATGGTGACGAAGTTCAGCGCATCGGTCTCGCTCATGCCGCCGTACTTCACCGCCTTCGCTGCTTCCAGATTCATCCGCCGGGCCATCTCATTGCTGTCCGAATTGTACGACACGAGCACACCGGCATCATGCATCAGCTTGCCGGCATACGGGATGGCATCGACCACTTCGTACTTGTACGCCCACCAGTCGCTGAACGCGGAGGCGCCGATGCCGCGCTTCGCCATCTCGTCCGCCACTTTATATCCTTCCAGGATATGCTGCAGCGTACCGATCTGGAACCCGAAATCATCGGAGACCTTCATCAGCATCAGGATCTCGTCCTGACGGTAGCAGTGGGAATGGATGAGCCGTTTCTTGTTCAGGATCTCCACGAGCGTCTCCAGTTCAAGATCCCTTCGGGGCGGGACGAGCGTCGGCGTGGACCGCGCTGCTGCCATCGCCTTCTCATACTCGCGCGCTGCGGTGAATCCGTCGCGGATGATCTGTTCCACACCCATCCGGGTCTGCGGATAGCGGGTGGTGAACCGTTCGCCCCAGTTGGACTGTTTCGGATTCTCACCGAGTGCGAACTTGATGCCGGGGATCGCTCCCTCGAACTTCATCTGCTCCGGCAGCATCCCCCAGCGGAGTTTGCTCACCTGGTTCTGTCCCCCCATCGCATTCGCAGAACCGTGCAGCTGGTTGATGGTGGTCAGTCCGCCCGCCAGCTGGCGGTAGATATTGATATCGTCCGCGTTCACCACATCGCCGATGCGGACCTCGGCGGTGACCGCCTGGCCTGCTTCATTCACCCCTTCGGAGATCGCCGTATGCGAGTGGGCGTCGATCAAACCTGCCGTAACATGCTTCCCCTGCGCATCGATCACCAGCGCACCGGACGGCGCCGAGAGTCCCTTGCCGACTTTCACGATCTTCCCTTTTGATACGATCATGTCCGCGCCTTCCAGGACACCGGCAGAAGCGCTGGTCCAGATGGTGGCATTCTTCACAAAGAGGTCCTGCTGCTTGGGAAGTTCGGTCCTGCCGAACGCACCGTCCGGATAGACGAGCGGGAAACTTGCCGCAATGGAGATATGTCTCGACGAATCGCTCTTCTCCTTGTGCGCTGCGGTAAGGGTGGCACTCCACCGGCCGGATACTCCTCCGGGAAGGTCGATCAGACCGGCCATGGTCCCTCCGGTCATCGTGCCGGAGAGCCGCAGCATCCCTTTCCATCCAAGCGAGTCACCTTCCACAGAGAAGGAAAGGTGACCCATGAAATACGACACGGAGGAAGCTTTGACGCTCTTCTCCCCTTTCTTCATCTGCACGGTGGGCGCATCCGCTTCACCGGCGATCTCCAGCCGGGCGGTATCGGAAGAAGGACCGGTCACGGAGAGTTTCCAGCTCCCGCGCAGGTCCGCCGCCGGCACACTCTTCACTTCGTACCGGACACCTTCCACCCACGTTTCGCGGACGCTGCTCTTTTCACTGAAGAGTCCACCGTCCATCAGCACGATGTTCGCGATCTTTCCCGGTTCCAGCGTGCCGAGTTGTTTCTCCATCCCGGCCAGCTGCGCCGGAACGGTAGTGACCGCAGCGAGCGCATCGTTCTGGGAGAGTCCGCCGTCAATAGCGGTGCCGACCATGGAGCGGAACTTCCCTGCATCCTTCAGCATCGCGGCGGTCAGTGCAACCGTGACACCTGCCTTGCGCAGCCGTGCCGGATTCTCGGAAGCGAAATCCCAATGACGGAGTTCCTCATAGCCGACGTTGAGTGCATCCTCCGGCGAAGCAACGGAAGGCGCATCGGGGAAATTCACCGGGAGGATCACCGGCACATTGAGCGCCTTCACCGCGTCGACGCGGCGGTACTCGTACCCGCTGCCGCGGAGCGCCCACTGCAGCGAGAACTCCTTCGCAATGGCACCGGCGCGGAATGCCTTTTGTTCATCATTCGTCTCGAACACCACCAGTTGTTTCCCGGCAGCGGCAGCACCCAGGGCTGCCAGCGCCCTGTTCTCCTCCGGACGTTCCTGCGCCGGATTCTTTGCATAGATCCGCTGGGCATCGGCGTACCATCCCGCATCGATGAGGCTCTGACGGATGAGTGCGATCGCTCCCATATGGGAATCAGGATATCCTTGTCCGAATCCGAGCGATGCCAATGTGATGTGCTGGAACAGATCGGAACGGAGGATCTGGCTGTTGGCATCCTCCGCGCCGAGGTTCACCAGCACGCTCTGCCCTTTGATGATCCCCTGCTGCGGAACGGAGAGCACGGTCGTGAAGCCGGCCGCGCGCAATTTCTCGGATGCTTCCTTGTCCGGCATGAACTGCGCCGCCACGGAAAGATCGGAGAGCACATTGGGATTCCAGTACGCCGGTCCGCGCGGAGGTTCAGGTGTGGAACCGGGGTTCTTCGGTTTCGGCTGACCGTAGTCCGAAGCGAGGTCGATCATGCCGGCATAGGCGGTGAGACCGGTGCAGTCCCACTCCCGTGCATCGGAAGGTACGGCAACATTCGCACCGACAGCACGGATGACACCATCCCGGATGATGATGGTGCCGTTCTCGATCCGTTTGCCGGGAGCCGGAATGATGGTGAGGTTCTTCAGGGCATGGACGGCCGGGGTGTTCGTCCGGATGCCTTCCGTTTGCCGCGAAGACTGCGCTGCTGCGAACGTACAACAGAACAGCAGCAAGAGATGGAGGATTTTCATGGATCTCCTGATGTGATGATGGATGATGACGCTGAGAGTTACGATTCCCGATGGGTCGGAATGACCGCGACATGAATGGTCACACCAATGGCGATGGCGACCAGCACGAGCCGGATGACCAGCATCTCCGTCACGAATATAGAGTACAGGATGCCGCCCCACAAGATGACGATCGTAATGATCTTTCCGGAGAGCGAGATCCCGTGCCCCTGCCGGTAGTTCTTGATGTACTTGCCGAAGTACCGGTTGTGATGGAGCCAATCATAGAGCCGCTGGGAACTGCGGGCATAGCACCAGGCGGCGATCAGGAAGAAGACGGTCGTAGGAAGGAGCGGCAGGAAGATGCCGAGGATGCCGATGCCGACGAAGACCGTGCCGGCGAACAGGAGTGTCCAGCGGACGATCGGGCGGTGATGGATGTTCACTTCAGGGAGTTTCTCGTCGTTCTGCATCGGCGAAGGAACCATTAGAGAGTGTAGAATTTCAAATCCGCTCCGGTGCGGAGCTTGGTGATATGGACGATCTGTCCCACATGATACGAAAAATGTTCCGTAATATGAAGGATCGCCTCCAGTCCGGTGACCGAATAGATCTGGATGGAGTAGATCCTGGTGAGATCCTTCTCCGGGAACCGCGCCAGCACAGCATCCGCCTCTTCCACCGTCCTCCGCAGCTGGGCCAGCAGCTCTCCGGCCGGGATCGCTTCCCGCTGCGAGAATTCCTTCTCCCGCTCGCGTTCGAACGGTTCGCCACCAAGATGGTGGATGACCCATTGACGGACATTCCCGGAAAGATGGAGCATCAGATTCCCGATGGAATTGTTCGATTCATGCGCCCGCCACCACAGATCCTCTTCGGTCAGCTGACGCACGCATGCGTCGATCTTGGGAAGGTATTCCCGGGTCAGTTTCGTCCTGCAGCAGTCGATGAAAAAGCGTTCCATCGACTGGCCATGATACGGAGTCACTTCCATTGTGGTCCCTTTCCTCCTCTATCGTTCATACCAGCTGGTGCGACCGGTGGCGAAATTCGGTGCGACGATCGGCGTTGGATATTTCCGGACCGCGGCGACCGGCCAGGAGCCGGCGGCGACGCGGAGCGAGTTCCACCCTGCCGGAGCGGCATCGGAGACGCGCCATGTGGTGTCGGTCCCGATGGTCCGCAGCGAACCATCGGTCGAAACGATCTCGCCGGCGATGTTCACGGAGGCACTGGCGTTCTGCTGGAAATTCTGCACTTCCACGGCGATCACATTCAAGGTATCTGTCAGGTATGAGGTGATGTCGAAGATCTTTGCGCGCTGGTTCTCCACGGTCAGGGAGAGCGACCGCCGAGCTTCGACACTGCCGACCATGGTCCCGTTGACCCAGAGCTGCGCATAGGTGTCCGCCAGCAGCTGCAGTTTCGCACTGCGGATCCCTTTGCCGGCCGAGAATTCCTTCCGGAAGTACGCCTTTGGCACCTGCAGTGAATCCTTCACCCCGGGTCTCGCCTGCGGATGATGGATCCATTGACTCTGCAGGGAGGGATCGACATTCATATCCCCGCTTTGTACACGTGCAGCAAGCTCGTTCCAGTACGAGATCTGACGGTCGTACCGCTGCAGCAGCAGCTCCAGGGAATGTTTCCGGTTGGTGGTGTTCCAGACAGATTCGAAGCGCTGCCGTACGGTCCGCAGTTCCGCGACCACACCGTCGCATAACGCAGCGATCTCCGCTCCGCGCTCATCCGCGGTCCGGACCGTATCCTTCACGATCAGCCGGATCCGTTCCTGCGCCGCGACCTTGGATGCGAACCAGGAATTGAGCGATGCGACGAAGGAGAGATACTGCAAATGTTCCTCGTTCTTCATCCCTTTCTTCGCTGCAGCATCGAGCGCCTGGTGCACCAACGGCATGGTGGAGCGGATACTCTGCATCCGCTGCACGAGCGCCAGGCGTTTCTCCCAGATCATATCATCCCGGTTGGGAAGCATGGGGTGACGCCAGAGTTCGTACCAATGGTACTGATTGGCGGGACTACTGAGGAGTGCATAGACCGTCTGTAGGTCGGACGATGCTTCGCTGCCGAAGAAGTCCCGGAAGAACAAGGCATTGAACACGGTCTGATCCGTGCTGTCCGGATTCCACGCGCATTGTGCGTTCCAGGCATAGCCGTAATAGTTCAGCTCGCGGAGCGCTTCGCCGCCGAAATCGTTCCAGTTGGAGCAGAGGATGCCGAGCGAGCCGTTCGTATAGCCGTCCCGGTTGAGATGCTCTATATTAAGGAAGGTGACGATGTAGTTCGGGAAGGGACCAGTGAAGTTCCAGACCGCCGGCGAGACCACATACGGGAATCCGGCCGCGCTGAAGATCTCCGGACTGGAATAATCAAGATTCGCCCCGTAGTGCCAGTCCACCATCACCACATCCTTCGGGATCTTCTGCATGATGGCCGGCTGGTCCAGGATGATGTCGCCGTACATCATCACCTTCTTGCCGTGCTTCTTCACGATCTCGAAGATCCGTTTGTAATGTTCGGCATGGACGGTCGCCAGGTCGCTCTTCTTCACCCGTTCTTTGTTCACCCCCAGCCCCACATCCCATGATTCATCCGCCGCGATGTTGAAGTACGGCGAACTGAAGCAGGCTGCGATCTCGCCGATCATCTCGTCCAGCATCGCATAGACCTTCTCATCCGACACATTTACCGTCTGCGCACCGGGGAACTCGGCGAACCGGGCGTATTCCGGACGGATGAGGATGTTCTCCCAGTGTCCGAGCGTCTCGAAGATCGGGATCAGCTCCACATGGTATTGCTTCGCATAGGAGTCCAATGCCTTGCACTCCGCTGCGGTGAGCGGACTGCGGTCCTTGCCGATGAGCGGATGGTTCTTGAAGGCGAAGACATCCTCGATGTACGGACTATAGACGTTCATCTTGTACCGCGCGCAGAAACGGATGATCTTCTTGAAATTCTCCAGGGTGGAGATCTGTCCGCGGCTGATATCATCCGTGATGCCGCGGATCTTCTGAGCCGGGTAGTCATGGATAGTGATCCCCTGCACGGCGATGCCCTTCTTCTCCGCCGTGAGCAGCTGCAGCAGCGACATCATGCCGTAGAAGAGTCCCTTCTCCGACTCGGCGATGATGACGATGCCGTTCGCATCGGCATCCAGGAAGTATCCTTCCGCTTTCATCTGCGGTGTGAGCGTCCCTTTCCGTTCTTTCAGAAAGCGTTTAGCAAACTCCGTTCCCGCCCTGCCGATGAAGACAAAATTCCCGCTCAGCCGGCGGACATCGTCCGCAGCGGAGACTTTCAGCTGCGGTCCGCGGAGTGAAGCAAGTTCCCCGTTGAGCTGTTCCGCAATGAACTGCTCCCCCGCGCTGTTGCTGCCGAGGACCACTTTCGTGGCGGAAGTGAATTTGAAGACGGAGGAACGGGACACCGTTGATTGCGGTGTCGGAATGACCGAAGCGGAGGCGATGACTGTACCGGCGATCAGGAGGATGAACAATGAACGGAGCATGCTCATGGAATGTCCTTGAATGATGGGAAGTGACCGGTCAAAAGATAGCGGATACTCCCGAGGGGTGCAAGAGAGAAAGCATTGTCCGCCGGAGCGGCGGACAATGGCCGGTATGGTCAAAGTGCAGAGAGGATGCGGTATATCAGGAATCCGACCACAAGCCCGAGAAGGAGCCGGACGAGTGCCTTTTTGTTCGATTCGGTACGCACCTGTGCGGCCCGCGCTGCGAGATCCGGGCGGGACCGGAGGTACTCATCGACGAGGTCCTTGGACTCCTTGAGTCCCAGTCCGTGCGTCTGCCGGACGATCTTGATCGCTTCGATCGTCCGGCCTGATTCCAGTTCCGCTGCGGCTGCAGGCGGTATGGGATGCTGCTGCATGATGCTCCTTCCTTGCTGCAGGGAACAGGTCCGCTGTCAGTTGACGATGATGAACTTCAACTGCTCTTTCGAGACGCCGGCCACTCCGGCGATCTCATTGGAGGTCTTGAGGAATGCTTTCAGCATGGTCTGTCTGATCTTCTTCTCATCCGACGTAAGGAAACCGGACTCGCGGTCATCCTCTTCGAAGTATTCCAGCCGGGCATCATCCCCGAGGTCCTCTACCGGGTCCGTTTTGGACATGGCGAACTTCGCGATATCGACCGCTGCTTCCAGGAATGAGGGGTCAAGGTCCTGTTCATGCTGTTTCACGCCGGGTGTGAGCACGATGTTGATCTTCCCGTCCGCTGCCTTCGTCATGGTCAGGCGCAGCTGCATCCGCAGGGTGATACGCTTCGATTCACCCTTCCCGCCGGACGGTCCGCTCGACTGTTTGGTGTAGCTCCATTTCTTATAGGTGGTGGTGATGAAGCCGGCGGAGAGGTTCTCGTCCTTGATATCGAAGCCGTTGGAGACGATCACACCTTTGATGGCGTTGAACGCCTCTTCCATCGCGACTTTGTCCGTGGAGGTGTTGACCTCAACGAGTGCCGGACCGGAACAACCGATCACCGCAGCGGTGAACATGATGAGGAGGGAACGAAGAGTGTGTTTCATGGAACCAGCCTTTCTGATAGTGGATGTGATGTTTGGAACAGTGAGTTCATCCATCGCCCCCCTCGTGAGCAACGGATTGGAGCAAAGATCATACACCACGCAGCCGGGCTGCGCGGGCAACACGGTCCAGTGCGAGGATGAATGCTGCGATCCGGAGCGGCACACCGTGATGTTCGGCAGCATGATGCACGGCCGTATACGACGCCGTCATGGTGCGTTCCAATTCCGCGACTACGCGGGGATACTCCCAACGGAACCGCTGCACATTCTGGACCCATTCGAAGTAACTGACCGTCACACCGCCGGCATTGGCATAGATGTCCGGGATGACCGGCACGTTCTTCGCCGCGAAGATCTCATCCGCATCGTAGGTGGTCGGACCGTTCGCTGCTTCCACGATGATCTTCGCCTGCACCCGCCCGGCATTGTCCGCACGGAGCTGATTGCCGAGCGCCGCCGGGATGAGCACATCGCATTTCAATTCCAGCAGCTCTTCGTTCGTCAGTTTCACGCAGCCTTTCAGTCCGGTCACGCTGCCGGTGTTCTTCATCTGCGCGGCGGCATCGGCATAGCGGATACCACGGGGATTGTAGAGTCCCCCTTTCACATCACTCACGCCGACCACCTTCACGCCCATCTCTTGTTCCAGGATCCGCGCGGTGTGGGAGCCGACATTCCCGAATCCCTGCACGGCAACGGTCATCTTCTTCAGATCCATCCGGTGTGCCCTGGCCGCTTCGCGCAGCGCGATGCAGACGCCTCGTCCGGTCGCTTCGTCCCTGCCGTAGGAACCGCCGAGTTCCACCGGTTTGCCGGTGACCACCGCCGGCGAGTATCCGTGCGCCTTGCTGTACTCGTCCATCATCCACGCCATGGTCTGCGCATTGGTGTTCACATCCGGTGCGGGGATATCCTCGGACGGACCGATGATGACATCGATGCGGGAGGCGAACGCGCGGGTGAGCCGTTCCAGTTCACCGGCGGAGAGTCCGGTGGGATCGATCGTCACTCCCCCCTTCGCGCCGCCGAACGGGATATCGACCACGGCGGTCTTCCAGGTCATCAGGGACGCCAGGGCGCGCACTTCATCCAGATCCACTTCCTGATGGTACCGGATCCCTCCTTTGTACGGTCCCCGTGCATTATTATGCTGCACTCGGTACCCGATCACGGAATGGAGCTTCCCGTCATCCATCATCACCGGCAGTTCTACCCGCAGTTCCCGGTCCGGCGTACGGATGAGCATCGCAAGTTCCGGGTCGAGCCCGAGCTTCTTCGCTGCACGTTCGAAATTGTGCAGCACGACCTCATAAGGATTGTGGTGGACAGCGGGTGCCGGGGGCGGGACGGGTCGTTTGACTGCGGCCGCGGTCCGTGCCGGTGCTTTCTGTTTCGGCCGCGCCGGTTTCGGACGGGTGCGTTTCGGTGTACGGACCGGTTTCTTCTTCCGGGGTGTGTTCCTGGACTTCACAGCCATACGACCTTCCTTTCGGTCTTGCACGACATGCGGACAGGAACGCACCGGTTCGGATCACCGGTCCGCGGCCTGTTTATTTCGTGGCATGATCGATCCGGTAGTTCTTATACCAGCTCAGATCATGGTACAACTTCATCAGGTTCTCGAGCGTGAGCGTGTTCATCTCCAGATAGTTGCCGGAGAAGTGTGCCGTGGTCATCGCATCGGCGGAGACGAGCAATGCGCGGAGCAGTTCCTGTGACCGCGTCACCTGTGCGGAGAATTCCGCTGCGAGTTTCTCATAGCCGTTGCCGTCCTTCCCGATGCGCTGCATCAGGTCGAATGATTTCGTGATGAACTTCGCGGAGAATGCCAGATCCTCCAGCGGCTGCTGCCGGTCATGCTGTGCGGCGAGTTCCAGCAGTGTGCCGAGGTCCATGGCGCGCTGCAATGAGTTTCCGGAGAGCGTTGTGATCTCAGAAAGGAGCGTTCGTGTCGTTGGGCTGAGTGTCATAAAACGTGGGCTAATATAGAGGTTGAGGTATCCAGATGCAATATGGAAGGGTGCTGCGGAGGAATACCACTGTTTTTTGAGGAAATGCGGGGATAATCAGAGCAGTTTGCGGAGCGCCGTCATCACCTGTTCGGCCGGGATCTCCGTGAGGCATTTCAGATGTCCTTTGGGACAATCCTTCCTGCCGATATGGGTGCAGGGGCGGCAGTCGAGGGATTCATTCTCTAAAACGACAGCTTCCGTCCCGTACGGCGCGAAACCGAATTCCCGCACGGTGGAACCGAAGATCGCCACGATCCTGCGCTGTTTGGCTGCCGCAAGGTGCATCAGTCCGCTGTCGTTGGTCACGACTACATCGCAGAACTCCAGCGTTGCCGTCGATTCCAGCAGCGAATACTCTCCGGCAAACATCGCAACGGAGGCAGGACCGACCCGGCGGGCGACCTCTTCTTCCACGAAGCGGCAATCCTCCATCTCATCCTTCCCTCCGAACAGCAGCACTTTGGCATGGAACTCCTGCGCTGCCTGCACCGCCACCTCGGCGAACCGTTCCTTCGGCCACCGTTTGGTGAAGTGTTTCGAACCGGGACAGAGTCCGATCACCTTCTCGAACTGGTTCAGACGAAGTTTCGCCATCCGGCCCGACACCTCGAACAGCGTCGTGTCCGGGATGAAGATCTCCAGTCCTTTGTTGTCATTCACGATGCCGTATTTCTCCACCGTCTCGATGTACCGCTCCGCCACGGTCAGGGCGTCAGAGTAGGCATTCCGTTTCAGGTTCACCAGCAGCCAGCGCTCCAGCTTCCGTTTGTCCATCACCACCACATCGTCCGCCTTGCAGGCGGCCCGGAGCAGTTTCGTCCGTATGCTGTCATGCAGATCGATCACCAATTCGTACCGCTCCTCGCGCAGCTGCCGCGCCAGCTCTTTCAGTCCCGAATACCCGCTCGCCACATCGTACTCATGCACGATGGAGAGGTGGTGGCAGGAACGGACGAGGTCGGCGTATTCCTTCCGGACGACGAAATCGACCCGCGCATCCTTCCCGACCGCCTGCCGGAAGACGCGGAGCAGCGGTGAGGTGAGCACGATATCGCCGATGGAACTTAAACGCAGAACAACTGTTCTAGAAGGAAGGGTCACAACATGCCTGACGTTGATGGAAGAGCAGAACGACCACTGCGGTAAAAATACGGGAACATTCCTCCAATTCCAAGGAATTGATTTTGGACGACCGCGGTCCTATATTGACGGAACACACAAGGAACAGGGAACATGAAACAACCGCGCACATTCGGTGAACTCAAACAGAGCGGCTACACCATCCGCTCCGTGAAGGACGAGATCCGGAGCAATCTCATCCGCAAACTGCAGAAGAATGAACCGCTCTTCCCCGGTATCGTCGGCTACGAGACCACCGTCATCCCGGCGCTGGTGAACGCCATCCTGGCGAAGCACGACATCATCCTGCTGGGACTGCGGGGACAAGCGAAGACACGCCTCATCCGCGCATTGCCGTCGCTGCTGGACGAGACGATCCCGGTCATCAAAGGGAGTGAGATCAACGACGATCCGTTCAATCCGGTGAGCAAGTACGGTGCGGACCAGCTGGAGAAGTACGGCGACGGGACGGAGATCGAGTGGATCGGCCGTGCACAGCGCTTCAGCGAGAAACTCGCCACACCGGATGTGACCATCGCGGACCTGATCGGCGATATCGATCCGATCAAAGCGGCCACACAGCGGCTCCACTATTCCCACGAAGGGGCGATCCATTTCGGACTCATCCCCCGCAGCAACCGGGGCATCTTCGCCATCAACGAACTGCCCGACCTGCAGCCGCGCATCCAGGTTGGTCTCTTCAACATCCTGGAGGAGAAGGATGTGCAGATCCGCGGATTCAACATCCGCATCCCGCTCGATGTGTTCCTCGTCTTCACCGCCAATCCGGAGGACTACACGAACCGCGGCAGTATCATCACCCCGCTGAAGGACCGTATCGATTCGCAGATCCTCACCCACTATCCCCGTTCGGTGGAGGATGCCATCGAGATCACGGAGCAGGAGGCTTGGGTGGAACGCGACGGACGGCAGGTCCACATGCCCTATTACTTCCGCGAGATCATCGAGAACATCGCGTTCGAAGCGCGCAAAAGCGAGTTCGTGGACCAGAAATCGGGCGTCAGTGCCCGCCTCACCATCGCCGCCATGGAGAACCTGGTGAGCAACGCGGAGCGGCGCGCCATCGTCCTGAACGAACAGCATATCGTCCCGCGCATGTGCGACCTTCCCCACGCGCTGCCCGGAGTGACCGGCAAGGTGGAACTCGTCTTCGAAGGCGAACAGGAAGGTTCTTTGAAGGTCGGTAAAGCACTCATCGGCAAGGCGACGCGCGAGGTATTCCGCAAATATTTCCCTGACCCGCTGCAGAAGCGGAAACGTCCGGCGCAGGGACAGGGACAGGAGCCGAAGGATACCAGCGAATACGCTCCGATCGTCCACTGGTTCGAGTCCGGTAACGCGGTCCAGGTAGCGGATGATATGCCGTTCACCGCATACTTCGCCGAACTGAACCGCATCCCGGCGCTCTACGACATCACCCGGAAATACTTCTCTCTGGATGCACAGAACCAGCACGGACTCGCCTCCGCCATGGAGTTCGTCCTGGACGGTCTGCATCAGAATTCCAAGATCGCGAAGGACGAAGTGGACCATGTGACGCTCTATAAAGACATGGTAGGGAGTATTTTTTCAAATAAAGGAAAGCTTGAGGATTATGATTAATTGCGTTGTCGGATAAGGATTCCTCTTGATAGTTCTAATGAAGAATTGATAATTGAGAATGCAGAATACAAGACTCATATATCAACATATTCTTCGGAGGAGCCACGATCAACAAAACTAATCCCTTAAAAGATAAATCATATGCTTTTGCACTTCTGATTATAAAAACATACACCGTGATAGTCTCAAGACAACGTGAGTATGTTCTTTCAAAGCAACTATTGAGAAGCGGAACGTCGATCGGTGCGAATATCGAAGAAGCCAATCGTGCGGAAAGTAAGAATGATTTTATACACAAACTGGCGATCGCAAACAAGGAGGCGGGTGAAACGATGTATTGGATCCGACTATTACGGGATTCCGGTATTCTCGATATCACCCTCAGCCCAACCTTGGTTTCCGATTGTGATGAATTGTTAAGAATGATCGTCGCTAGCATTAACACAGCTAAACGGAATAAATAGAAAGCAATGTAGAATGAAGAATGTAGAATGAAGAATATTCTAAATTATACATTCTGCACTCTTCATTGAAATTAAACTCTCATAATGAATGAAGTTCCTCTATACTAAATGGTCCGAGAATTCCAAGACCGACGAGCAGCGTCTCGAGCAGCTGACCCGTCTTTTCAATTATCTGATACTGCAGACCAGCGGCGATGTGAACGAAGCGCTGCAGTGGCTGCGCCAGCTGGCGGAAGAGCATGGCATCTTCGATGAGAATATCTCCATGGAGGAACTGCTGGAGAAGTTGAAGGAAATGGGGATTATCCAGGAAGTGAACGGCAATTTCGAAATGACGACCAAAGGGGTGCAGAAGATCCGTCAGGATGCGCTGAAGGAGATCTTCACGTCGCTGAAGAAGAACCCGTTCGGCAATCATGAGACGCCGAACACCGGCAAGGGGGTGGAACGGCTGAGCGAAACGAAGAAATGGAGCTTCGGCGACCGCTCCACCGACATCGATCTGACCAGCACCATGACGAACGCACTCAAGCGGGACGGACTGGACGATTTCCGGCTGCAGGAGGACGACCTGGAGGTCTACGAGACGGAGAATCTCTCCTCCTGCGCCACCGTGCTGATGATCGATATCTCGCACAGCATGATCCTCTACGGCGAGGACCGTATCACTCCGGCCAAGCAGGTCGCCCTGGCGCTCGCCGAACTCATCCAGACGAAATTCCCGAAGGATTTCCTCGCCTGCGTCACCTTCGGCGATGATGCGAGCCTGATCAGCCTTGCCGAGATCCCGTTCCTGCAGGTCGGTCCGTTCCACACCAACACCCGCGCCGGACTCCAGATGGCGCGCAACCTGCTCCGCAAATGCGGCAATGTGAACAAGCAGATCTTCATGATCACGGACGGGAAACCCTCCGCGATGTTCGACGATATGGGACGCCTTTATAAGAACTCCTTCGGTCTCGACCCGAAGATCGTCAACAAGACGCTCGACGAAGCGGTGCAGTGCCGCCGTGAGAAGATCACCATCAGCACCTTCATGATCGCGCAGGACCCGTATCTGATCAATTTCGTGGAGGAACTCACGAAAGCGAACAGCGGCCGCGCATACTACTCCTCTCTGAACAACCTCGGTCAGTTCCTCTTCGTGGACTACCTCCGCAACCGTCGCAAGCGGGTCTAACGGCACCGGACCGCGGAATGATTCCGCGCACGTCCCGGCCCTCCCATATTGCAAATCACATCCGATAATTATACATTAGCCAATCGAAATTCAGACCACTGTATCTTCTGGGAGGGTTCCAATGAAACGCTTCATGCTGTCTCTGGCATTGCTCGTTGCGGCGACCGCTGCACTCGAGGCACTGCCGAAGTTCGCCACACGCCAGGGAGCAAAATGCCAGTCGTGCCATGTCAATCCGACCGGCAAAGGGATGCGGAGCACGTTCGGCTCCACTTACGGCCGTGAGGAACTCACGATGACCACGTTCAAGGAGCAGACCGACATCGAGGATTTCTCCCCCTCCCTCAATGATTTCCTCACCATCGGGATGGACTACCGGACGCTCTATTATTACCGCGAAGCGACCGCCTCCTCCACCTTCTTCCAGATGCAGGCGGACCTGTACCTGGACTTGCGGCTGAACAAGAAGTTCCGCATCTACTTCGACAAGGGGCTCTACTCCGGATTCGAAGTGTTCGGACTTGCCAAGGTCCTGCCGCTGGACGGCTACATCAAACTCGGTAATTTCGTCCCCTCCTACGGTCTGAAGATGGACGACCACAACCTGATGATCCGCAGCGGTCCATTCTTCCCGCTCAACACCGATTCCACATACAATGCCCGCGCGTATCCGACCGGACTCAATTTCGGTCAGGGTGCGGAGGACACAGGTTTGGAACTCGGATTCTCCCCCGGCATCTTCACCTTCCAGGCGGCGGTGATGAACGGCAGGAAAGGCGGACTGGCTGGTGCGGCCGGCAGCACGAAGAAGGCGATGATGTTCCGCGGCGATATCAGCATGTCCACTGACCTGGTGAACTTTTCCGTCGGCGGATCCTACTATGCCCTGCCTCATGCAACCGTCAACAGCACCACCACCATCATGGGCGGATTCGGGGTCGTCTCCATTGCGAACAATCTCACGCTGCTCGGCGAGTATGACCTGCTGACCAACTACAACGGCGTCCTGAAGAAGGATGTCACCGGCACCATCCTCTATGCCGAAGCGAACTATCTGCTCACCAGCGGCATCGACCTGAAGGTCGGATATGAGTTCTACGATCCGAACAATTCGCAGAAGGACGGCACCATCACCCGCTACACCATCGGCGCGGAACTCTTCCCGCTCACCGGTGTGGAGGTCCGTCCGCTCTACCGCATCAGCCAGGAGAAACCGAAGGATGCGGACAACAACGAATTCCACATGATGTTCCATTTCTATCTCTAGGAAGGGCTCCCGACGCATGAAGAACAGAACGAACGTTGCCGCTGCGCTGCTCCTGGCATCCATCGTCATCGGCTGTGAGGACCAGGGCGATCCGGTCACGCCGCCGACCACTCCGACCACGACGGAAGTGAAATTCTCCACCGATATCGTTCCGCTCCTTACCTCAAAAGGCTGCATCGGCTGCCACGGCGGCAGCGGCGGTCTCACGGTTACTTCGGTGGCTTCACTGCTTACCGGTGGAAATAATGGTCCGGCGATCGTGCCGGGCAAAGCGGACAGCAGCAACATCGTCCTGAAACTCCGCACCCCTCCCCCGTTCGGCCAGCGGATGCCGCAGGGAGGGCCGTATCTCAACACCGCCGAGATCAAGAAGTTCGAGGATTGGATCAACGCCGGCGCTAAGAACAATTGAATGGAAAATGGAACCATGAGAACGATCATCGTCATACTGCTGCTGGCCGCCGTTGCCGGCGTTGCACAGGAAAAAAAGACCAAAGTCTCCTTTAAACAGGATGTCCTCCCGGTCATCACCAAGAAATGTCTGAACTGTCATAACACAGAGGATGAGAGTCCGAGCAATCTCTATCTGGACTCCTATGAGGAACTGATGAAGGGGGACAGCCGGCACGGTCCGGTGGTGAAACCGAAGAAGGGTGAGGAGAGTGTTTTGATCATGAAACTGCGGGGCACGACCACGTTCGGTAAACAGATGCCGCGCGGGAAGAAACCGCTGGACGAAGAGACCATCGAGATGATCTCCACCTGGATCGACCAGGGGGCGAAGAACAACTGAGAAGGAACCTGCTGTGAGAACGACCCTGATATTGACCTGTGCGCTGCTCCTGGGCTGGTGCTTTCCGCTGTCCGCGCAGACGGTCTCCTACTCCAAGGACCTCTATCCGCTGGTGAAAGCGAAATGCATCAAATGCCATGAGCAGGATGAGGAGAATCCGAACGACTTCGCCATGGACAACGTGACGCTCATCCGGACGAGCGGGAAATCGCCGAACATGGTCATTCCCGGAGACGGGAAGAACAGTTATCTGGTGATCAAACTGCTGCCCAAGCCGCCGAAAGGGGCACAGATGCCGATCTTCTCCAAGAAGAAACTGACGGACGAGGAGGTCGATCTGTTCGTCCGGTGGATCGAC
>JABWAK010000056.1 GCA_013361065.1 Bacteroidota bacterium | reverse complement strand
ATCATCGGCTATGCCCAGGCGGTCGTGCAGCAGTTCTCCCAGCGGATCGTCCAGCAGAACCTCGTCCGGATGGGCCGGAACGGGTATGTACCGGTCACCTATGAAGCGAGGATCTGGTACAATCCCGAGATGAAAAGCGCCTATTTCCTGGTGCCGGGACTGATCGCGTTCATCCTCGCCATCACCGGCGTCATTGCCACGGCGCTCTCCATCGTCAAGGAGAAGGAACGGAATACCATCGAACAGATCGATGTCTCTCCGGTCACACCGTTGGCGCTCATCCTCGGCAAGATGATCCCGTATGCGCTCATCTCGCTGGTGGCGGCCGCACTGGTGCTGATCGCCGCGAACCTGCTGTTCGGAGTGGTGGTGAAGGGGAGCTATATCCTGCTCTTCTTCGCCACGCTCCTTTTTATCTGTGCAGCACTAGGGCAAGGATTGCTCGTCTCGACCATCTCGGACAGCCAGCAGGTCGCTTTCCAGCTCGCCGCGCTGATCTCCATGCTGCCGACGATGATCCTCTCCGGTTTCATGTTCCCCATCAAAAGTATGCCGTTGTTCCTGCAGGTATTATCCAATGTTACCCCCGCCAAGTTCTATCTGGTCATCATGCGGAGTATCGTGCTGAAAGGGGTCGGGATCGAGGCGTTCTGGGACCAGCTCATCTATCTATCGCTCTTCATCCTCGTCGTGGTCGGTGTGAGCGTGAAGCGGTTCAAACAGAGGACGGTGTGACATGAACATGCTCCGGTTACAGGCGTTGGTCAGGAAGGAGTTCGCGCAGTTCCTCAAGGACAAGCGGCTGCTCCCGATCATTTTCGTCCTGCCGATCCTCCAGCTTACCTTCCTCGGATTCGCCGCATCACTGGATGTGAAGAACATCGTCTTCGTTCTGTGCGATATGGACAAGTCGAGCGAGAGCCGGGAGTTCATCCGCTCCTTCACCAATTCCGGATACTTCACCATGGGGTATACCACGGAGGATGACCGGTCCGTCCGCTCGTACCTCGACAAGAGCCAGGCAACGATGGCGGTGGTCATCCCGCCGCAGTTTGGCGCCAGGATCCTCCGCCGCGAGCCGGTGGATGTACAGGTGATCTTCGACGGCAGCGAGGGGAACTCTACCGCCATCGCATCGGGCTACGCCATGCAGATCATCAGCCGGTATTCCCAGCAAGTACTGACAGAGATCGTAGGGGATGTCCGCCGATTGGGAGGAGTGACCACCGAGACGCGCGCTTGGTACAATCCAACGCTTGTGAGCCGCGTGTTCATGGTCCCGGGCGTCCTGGTGCTGATCCTTCTGGTCACCACGACCAATCTGACGGCAATGGCGATCGTCAAGGAGAAGGAGATCGGCACTCTGGAACAGCTGCTGGTCACACCGATCCGGCCCGTGGAGCTCATCATCGGGAAGCTCATCCCGTTCACCATCATCGGTCTCATCATCGTCACCGTGGCGCTGCTGGTGATGGTGTTCGGCTTCGGTATCCCGGTCCGCGGCAACCTGCTGCTGCTCTATGCGTTCAATGCGGCGTTCCTCATGACATCGCTCGGACTCGGGCTGTTCGTCTCGACCATCTCAAAGACGCAGCAGCAGGCGATGATGGTCGGCATGTTCTTCGTGATGATGCCGATGATGTACATCTCCGGTTTCGTCTTCCCGGTGGAGAACATGCCGGTCATCCTGCAATGGGTCGCGAACGCCATCCCGATGAAGTACTATCTTGTCGCCATCCGTTCCATCATCCTGAAAGGGGCGGGACTCTCCGAACTCTGGTTCGAGGGACTGATGCTGGTCGTGATGGGGATCGGGGTGCTCGCCGCAAGCGTGCTGCGGTTCCGTGAGAAGATCGATTAGAGGATCGGATAGCCGAGGGAGAGATAGGCAACGACCGGACCGAGCGACAGCGGCTGGTCCAGCAGGTCGCGGCGGATGTAGAAGGAGCGTCCGACGGAGAGATTGACCGGTCCCGCCGGTGTGTCGAGCGAGAGGATGGCGCCGATGCCGTGATGGAAATCGCGGATCCGGATATCCTCGCGCTGCGGCCAGATGTTCCCGAAATCGTACCGCAGACGGAAATAGGTATCCCACACCACCTGGAACGGGAACCGTGTCCGCAATTCCAGGCTTGTCACGAAGATCTGCCGTCCCCGCGAATCATACTCCCGCAATCCGAAGAACGAATCCTCACCTCCCAGCGAGAACTGCTGGGTGAGCGGCAGCGTCTGGTCGCCGAGGCCGACGGTGATCCGGGGATGCAGGGTGAAGTTCTCATACGAGGTGTTCGTCTCGTAGGCGAAATAGATCTTGGAGTATCCGACATCGCCCACCACGTCCTTCAGTGACGAGGTGGCGGTCTCCCAGGAGAAGTTCGTCAGTGAACCCTGCCGTGCGAACGGATACCGGTCCCGGGAATCGATCGTGGAACTGATCCGGAACGCCTGCAATGTGAATTTGGACGGCTGGTACCCGGTGCCGGAGATGAATTTCGCCTCATCCGCTTCGATGCGGTACTCTATATTGAATGTGCCGAGCCGTTCCACCTGCTGACCCAGCAGGAACGAGACGCCGTAGAGGATCTGGCGGTACTCGCCGGTGCGCGAGCGGACGAAGGAATTGCGGCTGGTCCGCATCGGGTCATCGGCATAGGTATAGATGTCCCGCAGGTCGTAGTACAGGTCCAGATTGAAGGTGAAATAGGAGTTGAAGATGCGGTTCGCCTGGAAGTCGGCGATGTACTTCCTGTTGCGCAGTCCGCCGGCGAAACTTGCGCCGATCTCGGTAGCGGTCCCGAGCAGGTTCTCATTCCGGAACTCGAGCGACGGCTGCAGGTTTCGTTCGTTGTCCAGCCGGAATCCCAGCCGGGAGACCTCGGTCGGTTTCTCATCCAGCTGGATGGTGACGGTAGGGAGGCCTTCCTCGAAGCCCACATCCATCAGGATCTGATCGAACAGGTTCGTCCCCGCGAGATTCATCAGCGCATTCTTCCCTTTGTCCACTGTGAAGACATTCCCGTCACGGAACCCCAGTTCCCGCCAGATCACCCAGTCCCGTGATTGTTCCTTCCCCCGCAGATAGATCCTGTGGATCACCCCTTCGTTGATGTCGATCGTGAACGTTCCGGTGACCGGATCGAAATCCGTTGCGATGATGCGGGCAAGGGAGTATCCGCTGGTGCGGTACAGTCCCAGCATCTGCTCGAACGCCGTCTTCAGCCGATAGAGGTTGACCGGACGTCCGGTCAGGGGCTGGAACGGTGCGGCCAGGGACTGGGAATCTATCAGGGTGTTCCCGCGGATCATCACAGAACGAAGGACAGGGTTCGGCTCCGCAGTGATACGGACATCCGCTCCGCTTCCGCCGACCGTCACATCTCCACGCACATCGGCGAAATGTCCGGTGCGGTGGAGTTCGGTGAGAAGTTCACGGATCTTCGGGATGCTGGTGGTGTCGCCTGCGCGGACCGGTGCGGGGCGTTCAGAACCCGGCAGCGTCGGGATGCCATCGATGGACCGGAGCACGAAGGAGAAGTTCGCCAGCGGGGAAGTGTCGTAGAGCAGTGAACGTTTCCGTTGTTCGATGCTGTCGCGGATCGCTTCGATCGACGCCCGCGCTGCGTGGCCCCCCTGCTGCACCGCGAACCGGAGTTCGGAGAAATCGGTGGAGGGATAGTATCCCAGATCGGGAGTGATGACGATGGTGGCACTGTCCAATGCTCGGCGGTTCGCTTCCTGTGCCATGATATTCACGATCTGGTCGGTCACCTCCCACGGTGTGTTGAGCTGGTCGGGCCGGCGGAGAGGACTGGTCACATCGACCGCGATGATGATGTCCGCACCGAACTCGCGCGCCACATCGACCGGGATATTGGCCAGCAGTCCGCCGTCGGTCAGTTCCATCGTATCCTTGCGGAGCGGATGGTACAACAGCGGGATCGACATGCTTGCCCGCAGCGCTTCGGAGATGTTACCGGAGCGGAAGACGATCCGCTGTCCGGAGATGAGGTCGGTGGAGACACAGCGAAAAGGGATCTTCAGATCATCGAATGTATTGACCGGATGATAGAGCCCCTGCAATGTGAGCTGATTGATGAAGGTGGTGAGCCGCTGTCCGCTGGAGATGGCGGACGGGATGATCGGAGTGAGACCGTCGAACCGGAGCGTCAATTGTTTCCGGTCGGCTGCAACTTTGTGCGAAAGATAGAGGTGTTCGCGCTCCGTATCCTGCGTGAGCGAGAGGATGTAGTTCCAGTCGGTCGTATCGACCAGTTCATCCAGCTGCTGGGAGGTATATCCGGAAGCATACAGACCGCCGATGATAGCGCCGATGCTGGTGCCGACGATATAATCGATCGGGATCCCGTTGCGTTCAAGTTCCTTGATGACCCCCAGATGTGCCATGCCGCGGGATCCTCCGCCGCTTAGCACCAGGCAGACGGTGGGGCGTTTCACACTCCTGAACTGCAACGGTCCCGCCTGGAACGTAGGTCGCTCCGTATAGACGGGGGAGACGGTGATCGTCTGAGCTTCAGCTGTGATGAGCAGGAAGGAGGCGAAGAACGCTGCGATAAACGGCGTGCATGTGCGTAAGAGGCGGGGCATCATCATAAATTCTGAAAGAAAGATAGGGAATTCCAAGAAAAAAAACCCGAAATTTACGCAGTGTCACCCCTGGACTGGAAACACTTCCCTTTGACTTCCGTCACAGGATACTTCGCTATAAGGTGTATTTTTATAGCACGTTAATAATGAAAGGGGAACTATGAACCGAACCGATACCACTGAGCCTACCAAGAAACAGACGTACACCTTGTTCTTTAATATTGCTGTCATGATCTCCAGTTTTGCGATCGCCCTGGTTGCTCTGCCGCAGGAGATCTTCTTCGTTGTTGCAGTCATCATCCTGTTCGCGCTGCGGGATATCGAAAAGGATATCTCCCGGGCCTTTCCGAGCCGCTTCCGCATGACCACAAGCATCAAATGACCGTTCCAGTAGCCGTTTGGAAAAAAGACAGCCTTCAGGCTGTCTTTTTTTTTAGGGGACGGTACATGTCCTGATTTTTATAGGACGAAAATATTTTATTGAGTAACTTTCCGCATGAATTTCCACAGACGTTCCATTATTCATTCCGCTTTATGGTATCATTGATCGTCCACGGAGGTGCCTGGAACATCCCCACAGAGATGGTGGAGGCACACCGGACCGGTGTCGCAGCGGCACTCCGTGAAGGATGGAAACTGCTCTCCCACGGCGGCAGTGCAGTACAGGCGGTAGAAGCTGCCATCCGCTGCATGGAGGATGATCCGACATTCGATGCCGGCCGCGGTTCGTTCGTCAACGCCCTGGGCGAGATCGAACTGGATGCCAGCATCATGAACGGTTCCACCATGCGGTGCGGCGCCGTTGCCTCGGTGCAGAACATCCGGAACCCGATCACCGTGGCACGGGCAATCATGGAGAAGAGCGACATGGTCCTGCTGACCGGGATCGGTGCCGTGCGGTTCGCGAAGGAACATCAGCTCCCGACCTGCAAGAACGATGATCTGCTGGTGGGGCGTGAACTGCAGCGGTGGAAGCAGATCCAGGGCCAGCGGAAATTCTCGGCCAAGGATGCCTTCCGCGGGACGGTCCCGTCGGACACGGTCGGCGCAGTGGCAATGGACGCCAACGGCATCATCGCTGCCGGCACTTCCACCGGCGGTACGCCGAACAAGCCGCCCGGCCGGGTGGGGGATTCCCCGCTCATCGGATGCGGAACGTATGCGGACAGCACCATCGGCGGTGTCTCGTGCAGCGGTTGGGGCGAAGGGATCATCGCTGTCTCGCTCGCCAAGAGCGTCATCGACAAGATGGAAATGACCGGTGCGGACGGTGATGCCGCAGCGGCGTACGGTATCCAGCGTCTTGCTTCAAAGGTGGACGGACTCGGCGGTATCGTTTTGCTGGACCGCAACGGAAGACCTTCGGTCGCCTATAACACACCGCGGATGGCACGCGCCTACCGCACTTCGGAGATGAAATCCGATGTCATCGAGGTCTGACCGTCACCGATGAAACTCTCCTCTTTGATCGGTCATGTGACCGAACTCGCTGCTGAGGTCCACGGTTCTCCGAAACCGGCGGACCGGCATATCGATCTCTTCTTCCGTTCCCGGAAATACCTCGGCTCCAAGGACCGCCGCTTTATTGCGGAGACGGTCTACGGGATGCTGCGTCACAGGACGCGCATCGCGTGGATGCTGTCAGAGACCGGCATCCCGGAAGAGGAACGCTCCCGGTGTGCCGCCTATCTGCTGCTGTCCACCAGTGCGACGTCGGAGGAACTGGCGGAAGTAACCGGATATCCAGTCGCCTTGATGGAGAATCTCCGCACCACCGCAACAGTGACACCGCCGGTGCCGGCGGTCGCATACTCCTTCCAGGACTGGATGCTCGAACAGTGGACTCGGGTGTGGGGTGCGGATGAGACCGCAGCGCTCTGTTCTGTCATGAACACGCAGGCGCTGATGACCATCCGCGTCAATACGATCAGGATCTCCCGGGAAGAGTGCCGTCAGGCATTGCTGCGGGAAGGGATCGAGACGGAGCCTTCGAAACTCTCACCGTTCGGTCTCCACCTGAAACGGCGGACGAACCTTTTCCAGCTCACGGCATTCAAGGACGGTTTGTTCGAAGTGCAGGATGAAGGGAGTCAATTGCTGGCGCTGCTTGTCGATCCGAAACCGGGCTCCAAAGTCGTCGATGCCTGTGCCGGAGCGGGAGGGAAAGCGCTGGCGATGGCGGCCGTGATGAAGAACCGGGGGGAGATCTTCGCGTTGGATGTCCATTCATACCGGTTGGATGAACTGCGGAAACGGATCAAACGGAGCGGTGTTGACACCATCCGGGCAGCGGTCATCAATGAAGGGGAGACGCTGCCAAAACTGCTTGGAACGGCGGATGCGGTGCTCGTCGATGCACCCTGTTCCGGCTCCGGAACCATCCGCCGCAATCCCGGGATGAAATGGAGCATCACCCGCCAGATGATCGGTGAATTGCAGCAGAAACAATCATCGATCCTGGCATTGAATGCACAGTATGTGAAGCCGGGAGGGAGGCTCGTCTATGCCACCTGTTCGCTGATGACGGAGGAGAACGAAGGGATCGCACAGCAGTTCCTGTCATTGCATCCCGGATTCTCCCTGGTCCCGCCCGCGGCCATCCTGGACAGGTACGGACTTGCACACATTGCACCGAAGGAGTATTTTCAATTGTTGCCGCAGCGGTACGATACCGACGGTTTCTTTGCGGCGGTCTTTCAAAGGAACATTGCACCATGATGTATCGTCTTATCATCATCCCGCTGCTGTTCATTGCCGGCTGTTCGCTGAGCGAGGATGAACTCTGGGTGAGAGTGGAAGCGGCGAAGGAGAGCAGTAATTGGGATTCAACACTCGCCGTCTCTCAGCTGATCCTGGAGCGCTATCCTGACGGCCGGTTCGCCGGATGGGCTCGCTTTGCTGCGGCAGAGAGCTATCGCTTCAAGAATCAGCCGCGGGAAGCACTCGACAATTACAAGATCTTCATTGAACGCTACCCGGACCTGCAGCCGGCCGCGGTCTCACTCTTTCTGGTCGGATTCATCTATAATAACAATTTGCAGAACCAGGACAGTGCGCGGTTCTATTACGAGCGATTCCTCGAGAAGTATCCCGCCCATGAACTTGCTCCGTCCGTCAGACTGGAAGTGGAGATGCTTGGCCGGACGCCGCAGGAAGCACTGAACGAACGCATCGCGGCGCAGCAGCGACCGCTGGCGAAGAACTGAATGCAGGAACCGTTGAAATATCTCCGCCCAGAGGCGGTCTCCAAACTCTCCTCCATGGAGCTGCGCGCACGGCTGGTGGTGGAAGGCTTCATCACCGGTCTGCACAAGAGTCCGTACCACGGATTCAGCGTGGAGTTCGCCGAGCACCGCCAGTACATGCCGGGCGATGAGATCCGGCGGGTGGACTGGCGCGTCTATGGCAAGACGGACCGGTTCTATGTGAAGCAGTTCGAGGAAGAGACCAACCTGAAATCGTACATCGTGATGGACACCAGCGCGTCCATGCGCTTCGCCTCCGATGCCCCGAAAGGGAAGGAACAGCGGTTGTCCAAACTGGAGTACGCCTCCTATGTCGCGGCCTCGCTCGCTTATCTGATGATTCAGCAGCGGGATGCGGTAGGACTCACGCTCTTCGATTCCGCCGTGCGTAGCAGCATCCCGCCGCATGCGACCAAGCAGCACCTGCGCCGGATCCTGATCGAGTTGGAGAAGGTGAAGCCGACGGAGCGGACGAACTCCGCCGCCGCACTCCATCTTCTGGCGGAACGCATCACCCGTCGGGGCCTCGTCATCGTGCTGAGCGACCTCTTCGACGATCCGGCGAGCATCATGGCGGCATTGAAGCATTTCCGGCATGACCATCATGAAGTACTTGTGATGCACATCCTCGACCCGCTCGAACGGTCGTTCGCGTTCGGCAGCGATGCGGTCTTCCGCGATGCAGAGACCGGCGAAACGATCACCACCCAACCCTACCACATCCAGCAGGCCTACCAGGAAGCGATGCAGCAGTTCATGGAACGGTACAAGCGGGAATGCCGCGAGAATTCCATCGACTACGTCCTGCTGGATACCGCCACGCCGTTCGACACGGCATTGCTCCATTATCTGAACAAGCGTCAGAGGATCTGAAAGGAGAGGGCCGTATGGCACTCCGATTACCTTCCGTTCGCGAGATGCTCCGCCATGCGGCGGAGACCTACTACCGGTTTCCGATGACCCTGATCTCCGCCATGCTTTTCACCGTGAGTGCGTTGGTGCTCATCGAAGGGGAGAATCCGTGGATGCAGCGGCTGATCTTCACCGCCATTCTAGGCGCTCCGTTGTTCATGGCGCTGGAGGGGTATATCGGTTTGAACGGGACAGGGACGCGGCATCGGGCCGTTCTGCTCACCGCCGGTTGGGCCTTCCTTCTGTTCTATGCAGTCACCTTTCCCGGTGTTCTGGACGGAAGTCCAGAGATCCATTTCATCCGTTTCGTTGTTCTGGCGTTCGCATTCACCCTGCTGGCATCCTATCTGCCGTTCATTCATACGGATGATCAGTCCCTGTTCTGGCAATACAACAAATCACTGCTCGTCCGCATCGTCACCACCGTACCGTTCACCGTGGTCCTGTTCGCGGGGCTCAGTGTCGCACTGGCAGCAGTGGACAATCTGTTCTCCGCCGACATCGATCCGAAATGGTACATGCGGATCTGGGTCTGTGTCGCCGGGCTCTTCAATACCTGGTTCTTCCTGAGCGGAGTTCCCCGCTCGATGGAGGAGGTCCGCGAGGATACCGCCTATCCCAAGGCGCTGAAGGTCTTCACGGTGAACATCCTGCTTCCGCTGGTGCTGGTCTATGTGGTCATCCTCTATGTCTATACTGGGAAGATCATCATGGAATGGGATTGGCCGAAAGGATGGGTCGGCAATCTCGTGCTCGGTTTCTCCATCACCGGGATCCTCTCCCTGCTGCTGGTTTGGCCGATGCGGAACGATCCTGCCATGCGGTGGATCAGAACATTCAACCGCTTCTATTACCTTGCGGTGATCCCGCTCAGCCTGCTGCTGCAGCTCGCCATCTGGCGCCGCATTG
Source organism: Bacteroidota bacterium (assembly GCA_013361065.1). Lineage (GTDB taxonomy): Bacteria > Bacteroidota > Ignavibacteria > UBA10030 > UBA8401 > UBA8401. The sequence goes on along the minus strand of JABWAK010000056.1, from coordinate 10,643 downwards.
ATGAGTACGGACTCACAGAGAACCGGTATTTCGTCGCCCTCCTCGGAATCTGGCTGCTCGTCATCGCGCTCTATTTCACACTCAGTGCGGTGAAGAACATCAAATGGATCCCGCTGTCCCTGTCACTGATCGCTCTGGCAACGGCCTACGGTCCGTGGAGCGCGTTCAGCGTCTCTGAACGGATGCAGCTGGACCGGCTGGAAACGATCATCCGGCAGCATGGACTTGCTCCCGGGGTAGAGACGACCGGGGCATTGCGGACCATTCCGTTCGAAGATAACAAAGAAATCTGCGAGATCGCACGGTATCTTTCGTCGCATTTCGGTGCCGCTTCCATGCAGTCCATCGCACCGGAACTGGCTTCGCTCCGGCTGGACCATGACCGAGCGGCTGCTGCCAGGTCCCTCGCAGCATCGCTGCACATCCCGTATATTCATCCATGGCAGACAGCTGCCCTGGGAGTATTCGACCGATATACCGCCGAAGGTTCTTCCGCGGTCGCGGTGAATGGATACGATCTGTTCATCAGCGATATCCGGCTCTCGGAGAGCGATTCCATCAAGAGCCACTCGGCGGGGGAGGGAACGATCCGCACCGCACTCGGTTCGGGAATGATCATCATCACCGGAACATCCGTGGAGGGAGCGGTGAGGGAAGATTCCATTCCTGTCGGCCGCATCCTGGAACGCCTCTCTGTACCGACCGGTACAGAGAAGAAAGGGACCGTCACCATGAAGAACGAAGAGCTGACTTTCCGGCACGGATCGGAAGGGAATCGATATGCACTCTTCATCAAGGAGATCTCGGTCGGACGGTCGCCCGTAAGGATCAATGAGATCACCTTCGATTTGCTGATCGGCAGAGCTGATCCTTCCGGACGATAGAGGATACCGCGCAGCACGGAGGGAGTGCATTCGTGCGGCCGTTCGGGACCGGCGGGTGAGTATGCCGGCCTTTGCCTCTCCATCCAACTTTCCGTATCTTACCATTTGAACTTCGCTCATTTTCCCGGTGTTCCACCTCCGGCTGCAACTCTGCCGGCCCTCTGACCTTATGAAGAAAAAAGCTGCTGCGGTTCCCGTCCCTGTTGAGATCGATCAGCATCTGCTGATCGTCAAAGGGGCCCGGGAGCACAATCTGAAGAATATCGACGTCGAGATCCCGCGCGACAAACTGGTGGTGATCACCGGTCTCTCCGGTTCCGGAAAATCCTCCCTGGCATTCGATACCATCTATGCGGAAGGGCAGCGCCGGTATGTGGAATCCCTCTCCGCCTATGCCCGGCAGTTCCTTGGTCTCATGGAGCGGCCGGATGTCGATTATATCGAAGGACTCTCGCCCGCCATCTCCATCGAACAGAAGACCGTCAGCACCAATCCCCGTTCCACCGTCGGCACCGTGACGGAGGTCTATGACTTCCTCCGTCTGCTCTATGCCCGTGCCGGCACCCAGTTCTGCGTGCATGACGGCTCCCGGGTGCAGAAACAGAGCGTTGACCAGATCATCGATGCCATCATGCGGATGCCGCAGGGGACGAAGATCCAGCTGCTGGCGCCGGTCGTGAAAGGGAGGAAAGGACATTACCGCGAGCTGTTCGAGAAGGTGCTGAAGGATGGTTTCCTCCGTGTGCGTGTGGACAACGAGGTGGTGGAGATCAGCAAAGGGATGAAACTGGACCGGTACAAGATCCACAACATCGAGATCGTGGTGGACCGGATCCAGGTGAAGAAGGAGAGCCGGTCCCGCATCGCAGATTCGGTGGAAGTGGCGCTGCAGTTCGGCGAAGGGGTCCTCATCGTCAACGACGGCAAGCAGGACACGCTGTACAGCAAGAAATATTCCTGTCCACTCTGCGGCACCAGCTATGAGGAGCCGGCCCCGAACTCATTCTCCTTCAATACGACCTCCGGTGCCTGCACAGCGTGCGAAGGACTGGGGGAGAAGAAGGATTTCGACCTCTCGCTGATCATTCCGGATCCCTCCCTGTCCATCCAGCAGGAAGGAATCGCGCCGCTCGGTAAACCGCGAGGCACATGGTTCTTCGCTCAGGTGAAGGCGGTGCTGCAGCGGCATGGACTTGATTATACCGTCCCGGTGAAGGATTTCCCCAAAGCAGCGCTGGACGAACTGCTGTACGGCACGAAGGGGGAGAAGATCGAAGTCGAGTATACGTACGCCGGCGGCAGGACCTCCGTCTACAAGCACCGGTATGACGGTGTGATGAAGATGCTCCAGGAATATTACAACGATACCTCCTCCCTGAAGATCCGTGAGTGGGTGGAGAGTTTTATGAGCACGAAGGATTGTGCGGAGTGCGGTGGCGGCCGTCTGCGGAAGGAGAACCTCTCCATCCAGCTGGTGGACGATGCAACCGGTGCACGGCATTCCATCGCGGATGTGGTGAAACGCTCCCTCTCGGAATCGCAGGAGTTCTTCCGGAACCTCTCCTTCTCCAGCCGGCAGATGGAGATCGCGCGGCCGATCCTGAAGGAGATCAATCAGCGGCTCGGCTTCATGGTGGATGTGGGACTGGGATATCTCACGCTGGACCGTGCCGCGCGGACGCTCTCCGGCGGCGAGGCACAGCGCATTCGTCTCGCCACACAGATCGGTTCCCAGCTGGTGGGCGTGCTGTACATCCTGGATGAACCGAGTATCGGTCTGCATCAGCGGGACAATACGAAACTGATCGCCTCGCTCAAGAACCTGCGGGACCTCGGCAACACCGTTCTGGTGGTGGAACACGACAAGGAGATGATGGAGAGTTCCGATTTCATCGTGGACCTTGGCCCGCGTGCCGGTGAGCACGGCGGGGAACTCGTTGCAGCCGGTTCGCCGGAGGAGTTCCGCAACGGACTGTCGAAGAGTGTCGGCGCCCGTTCCTCCACCATCGAATATCTCACCGGGAAGAAGACCATCCCGATCCCCGCTGCCCGGCGGAAGGGGAACGGGAAGTTCCTCACCATCACCGGTGCCTCCGGCAACAATCTGAAGAACGTCGACCTCCGCATCCCGCTCGGCACACTTACCTGTGTGACCGGCGTAAGCGGCTCAGGGAAGTCGACCCTCATCAATGAGACGCTCTATCCCATCCTGTCACAGAAGTTCTATAAGACGAAGATCCAGGTCTATCCCTACAAGAGCATCGACGGTGTGCAGCATATCGATAAGGTGATCGACATCGATCAGTCGCCGATCGGCCGGACGCCCCGGTCCAATCCGGCGACCTATACGGGACTCTTCACCTTCATCCGTGACCTGTTCGCACAGCTGCCCGAATCGAAGATCCGCGGATACAAGTCTGGCCGGTTCAGCTTCAATGTGAAGGGAGGCCGGTGCGAAGCTTGCGAAGGGGACGGTGTGAAGAAGATCGAGATGAACTTTCTGCCGGACGTCTATGTGCAGTGCGACGTGTGCCGTGGCAAGCGGTACAACCGCGAGACGCTCGAAGTGCTCTACAAGGGGAAATCCATCTCCGACGTGCTGGAGATGACCGTAGAGGAGGCGCTCGGGTTCTTCGCCGAGATGCCGGTGATGAGCCGCAAGGTGCAGACGCTGTTCGACGTCGGACTCGGATACATCCATCTTGGACAGCAGGCCACGACCCTTTCCGGCGGCGAGGCACAGCGGGTGAAGCTCTCCACTGAACTCTCCAAGGTCGGCACCGGGAACACGCTCTACATCCTGGATGAGCCGACAACCGGTCTCCACTTCGATGATGTGAAGATGCTCCTGGAAGTGCTGGAGAAACTGGTGGAGAAAGGGAACACCGTGGTGGTCATCGAGCACAATCTGGATGTGATCAAAACGGCGGACTGGCTGATCGATCTCGGTCCGGAAGGGGGGAGCGGGGGAGGGATGATCATAGCCGAAGGGTCCCCGGAACAGGTGGCCGCTGTTCAGCGTTCCTATACAGGGCAGTATCTCGTCAACGAACTGGACCAATAAAAGGAAGACCGTGCCGAACGAGAAGACCATCCATTGCCGGCGTTCGCCGTTCCCCTCCATCGATCTGATGGACGATGCGGATATCGACCATTTCGTCACGGCGGACCATCTGCTGATGGTGGACGGGACGGAGCCCCCCTCCACCATCGATACCCAGGTCGGCATCGAGTGGAACGAGAACGGATTCATCGTTTGTTTCCGGGGCCGGTTCAACACGCTTCGGCTTGCACCGCCCGTTGAACCGTCACCGCACCAGGGGAAGACCTATCACTTGTGGGAATTATCGGACGTGTACGAGGTGTTCATGGGAGTGGACGCGGCGCGGACACTCCGGTACAAGGAGTTCCAGGTCTCGCCCGATGCACGGTGGATCGACATCGATGTCGACAAAAACCTCGGCATCTCCAATCACCATTGGTATTCCGGATTGCAGTGCCGTTCAGTGGTGGACCAGGAGATGAAGATCTGGAGTTCGGTGATCGAACTTCCGTGGAACTGCTTCGGACAGCACCGGCGGACGGAGGACCATTGGAACATCAATCTGTACCGTGCGACCGGTGCTTTTCACGGGGATGAACTGCTGGCATGGTCCCCCACCGGTACCGGACCAAAATGTTTCCACCGTCCCGAACATTTCGGAACGATCATCTTCGAGCCATGATGCGAACGATCATAATCACATTCCTGGTGCCGTTCCTGCTGATGTCGCAGGATTCCACCCGCGTGAACGAATCCACATCGGAGGAGAACATCGCGCTCATCACTATGACCGGCATCATCATCCCGCTTGCGCTGGCCGGCACGGTGGTCAGCTCATTGCCGCCGAGTGTGAGCATCGTGTCGCGGGACGGGAGGGAGTTCGGTGCGTACACGATCGAGAGCGGATTCGGCATCGGTGAACGGAGGGAGACCGGGATCCTCTCCGACTGGCGGCTTGGTCTCAGTTATACATTCGTCATCCATTCCTCCGTGCGGGACATGTTCCTGGCGGAAGTGAAGAAGGATTTCCATTTCGATTTCATCGACCGGCGGAAGATCATCATGCCCGGTTTCCATCTGAGTGCGGGACTCTTCACCGATTTCCCGAATGAAGGGTACTCCGTCGGAGCGGGAGCATGGGTGAAAACGCCGTGGATCGGGTATTTTGGTTTCTTCCCTGAGCACACCTACGGTATCACTTACCGGTACAACAAATTCTTCGGCGGGAAGGACTTCCACCAGTTTTCACTCGGCATGACCTCCGCATTCACGTTTTAGAGACCCACCGGTTCCCCTTGATATAGAATCGCCAGCACTTCTCCGTCCCCTGCGATATACCGATGCGTGTTGACGTCGTCACGGTTCCTTTCGCTATCGCGATCCCTTTCGAAATGATGACCGGACCGTTCACCAGGTCGATTCCCGAATGTTCCGTCGTCATACCGAATGCCTGTGCCAGTTTCGCCGGTCCGTTCGTGAGTGCACGCCGTTGCTGCTCGCTCATCTCCGACGCATCATTGTCCGGGAACCGTCGCTTCTTCATCAGTCCAATTCCCTCGGTCGGTTCCACGGCACGGATCAGCACTGCTTCTCCGCGTCCGATAGGACCGGTGACCACATTCGCGCAATAGTGCATCCCGTACGTGAAATAGACATAGAGGTGACCGCCGGGACCGAACATCGGTTCGTTCCGTTTTGTCGGTCCCCGAAATGAGTGTGAGGCAGGATCGTTCTGCAGATAGGCTTCCGTCTCCACGATGATGCCGGTGATACGGCGCCTGCCGTCGATACGGACGAGTGTTTTGCCGAGCAGCTCCCGGGCGACCAGGAGCGTGCTGCGCATGTAGAAGGAACGGGGGAGCGGACGCATCAAAAGAGGGAATCTTGTGCGGATGCGGTGCGTGTGGTGCCGAAATGTTTATACGCCAGGTCGGTCGCTTCGCGTCCCCGCGGTGTGCGCTGCAGGAACCCCTCCAGAATCAGGTACGGTTCGTACACCTCTTCGATCGTCCCCGCTTCTTCACCGACGGCCACAGCGAGTGTGGAGAGACCGACCGGACCGCCGCGGTACTTCTCGATGATCGTCCGGAGCAGACGCTTATCCATCTCATCTAGACCGTGCTCATCCACCTCCAGCGCCTTCAGCGCGTGCTGTGCCACTTCCTTAGTGATGGTACCGCGGTGGTGCGTGAGCCGCGCATCCGCCTCGGCGAAATCACGGCACCGCTTGAGCAGCCGGTTTGCGATACGCGGTGTCCCGCGGGAGCGTTTGGCGATCTCGTGCGCCCCTTCCTTGTCGATCTCGATACCGAGGATCACCGCCGAACGGACGATGATGCCGAACAGGACCTCCGGAGTGTAATAATCCAGCCGGTTGGTGATGCCGAACCGGGCGCGTAGCGGGGCAGTGAGCAGTCCGGCGCGCGTCGTGGCGCCGACCAGGGTGAAACGGGGCAGGGAGAGCTGGATGCTCCGCGCACTGGGACCCGAATCGATCATGATATCGAGCCGGAAATCCTCCATGGCGGAATAGAGATACTCTTCGACCACAGCATTCACCCGGTGGATCTCGTCGATGAAGAGGACATCCCCTTCGTTCAGGTTCGTCAGGATGCCGGCAAGGTCGGCCGGTTTGTCCAGGACGGGACCGGACGTGATCTTGATCTCCGTCCCCATCTCGTTAGCGATAATGAAGGAAAGGGTGGTCTTGCCGAGTCCCGGGGGGCCGGTGAGCAGTACGTGGTCGAGCGATTCACCGCGTTTCTTTGCCGCGGCGATGAAGATCTTCAGGTTGTCGACGATCTTCTGCTGACCGGAGAAGTCATCGAAGCCGGCGGGACGGAGTTTGTTCTCGAACTCCTTTTCGGCCGGTGCGGGATTGCCGGTAGTGTTGTCGGACTTGCGCTGCTGTTTCATCGACCCTTCTCGACCATTTTCCACAGCGACTCGACCAGATCCGCAATGCCGTCGTTCGTCGCAGCGGAGATGAAATGGACCGCCACACCTTTTGGGAATTTCAGTTTCTTCAGTTCCTTCCGCAGGTCATCGTCCGCAATATCGAGTTTGGTGATCGCCACGATACTCTTCTTCTTCGGGAGGTCCGCACTGAACTGTTTCAGTTCGTTCTTCAGCACTTTCAGGTCCCGCTTGATATCGTCGCTCGTGCAGTCGATAAGATAGAGGAGTGCTTTCGTCCGTTCGATATGTTTCAGGAACTGGATGCCGAGCCCTTTCCCTTCATGCGCCCCTTCGATGAGTCCGGGGATGTCCGCCACCACGAAACTCTTGTTCTCCTGGAAGTAGACCATGCCGAGATTCGGCACCAGTGTGGTGAAGGGATAGTCCGCGATCTTCGGTTTGGCGGCGGAGATGGTCGAGATCAGGGTCGATTTTCCCGCATTGGGGAATCCGACCAGACCGATGTCGGCCAGCAGTTTCAGTTCCAGTTCCAGATGGTATTCCTCGCCCGGTTCACCGGGGGTGCAGACCCGCGGCGCCTGGTTGGTAGGGGAGCGGAAGACCCAGTTCCCCTTGCCGCCCCGTCCGCCTTTGGCGATGACGAGTTCCTGTCCCGCTTCGGTGATATCTGCGATCACCTCGCCCGTATCGGCGTTGCGGATGAGCGTACCGACCGGCACTTTCACGATGACCGGTTCTGCGGAACGTCCTTCCTTATTCGAGCCTTCGCCGGGATTCCCCGGCTTGGCGATGAACTTCTTGTTGTACCGGAAATCGAGCAGCGTATTGATCTGCTTGTCGGCACGGATGATCACATCACCTCCGACACCGCCGTTCCCGCCGTCCGGTCCTCCTTTCGGGATGAATTTCTCCCGACGCCAATGGATGATGCCATCCCCGCCTTTGCCGGAACGTACGAAGATCTTCGCTGAATCTATGAACATAAAGGTACCGTAGCCCGCCGTCGGAACGGGGGCGTGCTTTCTTAGGATGATTCCCGGTTAGTGAAGAATGACTGGAGAGCGTTGGTCAGGATGATCGCGTCGCGGGAAAAGGGATCGACATCGTTCATCGTGAAATAGTGATCGAGTGTCAGTCCGGCATCCTCCCAGCTGACGGCAGAGAGGACCTTCTGCATCGTTGAATTGTATCTGCTCTCATCATTGCCGAAGAGGGAAGCGATGATCGCCAGACGGTCCCGCTCGGGGATCGCCGGCAGGGTGACATGGTTCCGTTCGGCGGGACGCGTCGGGGATAGTTCCTCCGCCATGGAACTGTTCCGGCGTGCGAACGAATCCCGCAGTGCATCGGCAAGGTCTTCCGGCAGCATCGACTGGACCCCCTGATCGCGGAGCCGCTGCAGATGCTGGGTGACGAAGGAGAGTTTCTTATCCTCGAAGTAGTAGATGAGCGCTTTGGTCGGGATATCACCGCGACCGCCGTTCAGAGCATGCTGATGGATGAAACCGACAAACGCAAAGAACGGATCGGTCATCTTTGCCAGGTCATCCGCTGAATGCGTGTTGACTATTTCAACATCGATCTTCCGCAGCAGACGCACCAGTTCTTCCTTTTCGATCTCGGTCCGGTTTTTCCCAATAAGGTACTTTTCGAGGATGGTCCAGTAATACGGATAATCGCCGCAGAATCGGAATTTCAATCCCAGTTCCTTTACGGTCAACTGTTGCTTCTCTTCAAAGAGGAAGCTTTCCAGCGTCCATTGGGGCCGGCAGAGATAATTGAAGATGAAATGGATGCAGACATCCAGCGTCTTGAGGAATTCCTCGCGGGGGAACGTATAATGATAGACAAGCAGGATGTCCATCTGCTCCTGCAGAAGCTGCACATCCTCCTGCTGGTAGTTGAATTTGCTGGCGGTCCGTCCGGCCTGTTTTTCCCTGAAGAGAAGTGACTCCACTTCGCCCCGGAAGAAACTTTTTATATTGGTCGGGATGTTAGATTCCAGTATGGTCTTCAGTGCGATCGACGGCTGCTGGCCGATGGTATGATTGACCGTTATTTTTTGTATATTTTCGAGCTCGTATTCGAACATAATGTGACGACAAATTATCGTTAAATTCCCTTGTAATCAATACATCATTTCGAAAGGATCAAAAATGTTGAATGAAGTGCTTTATATCCTGCATGTTCTCGGTATGGCGACCATCATCATCACTGCACTCTACATCGTTGCAGGGAATATCGCGAGTAACGACACTCGCAAAACGCTCTCAATGGTCATGATGTCCGCTGCACACTTCCAATTGCTCACTGGATTCGCATTGTTCTTCCTTCTTCTGTCCGAAGTGAATCATATGAAGGTCGGTATCAAGATGCTGCTGGCGATCGAAGTGGCGGTGATCGCCACACTCTACCGCCGCAGCGCTGCAGGAAAGGATGCACCGAAACAGATCTACGCTACGGTCACGCTTATCTCAGCACTGACTGCGACAGCCATTGCATTCCTGTTGTAAGTGTACCGAAAGTCGTACTTTCACTGAATATTTTTAGATTTTTTTTCGTCCATTTCCGGCCTGTTTCCGGATGTGTTTAAATCACATTTCATCAAAAAAGTCCCTTAATTTCAAAAATTATGGGACTTTTTTTGTTTTTGTAATTTCATCAATGTTTTGGCCTGATTATTGACGCACGTTTAAAAACCCCAATGAAATAAGATTTTTTTAAACGAGTATTGACACTCCCTTATGAATGATATATATTTACAACAGTTGATTAGAGAGTTACACTAAATAACAATTCCAATTCACCTAATACAGGAGTTCACATGGGAAAAGCAATGTCGAAGTCGCAGATCGCAAGCCATTTTGCTGATAAGTTCGGAATGAAGAAGAAAGTTGTGACGGAATTCTTTGAGGAACTGTCCACCCTTGCTTACAAAGAAGCGGCCAATCAGTTCACCATTCCCGGTATCGGTAAGTTGGTGTTGGTCGATCGCAAGGCTCGTATGGGACGCAATCCTGCAACGGGCGAAACCATCCAGATCCCTGCTAAGAAAGTGGTGAAATTCAAGGTCGCAAAAGCTGCAAAGGATGCGATCCTTGCCGGAAAGAAATAATCCCAATAAATTATAAGGGAAAAAACTCCATTCGAAAGAATGGAGTTTTTATTTTAAACGATTCCGGCGGTTTCGGGATAGATTTTGGAAGTCGGAGTTCTTTTCCGTATTTTGACCGGAAATATTGGTGTGCAATGCAAAACAAGCTGATTTTTCTCACTCTTTTTCTCTCACTCATCATCGTCTCCTGCGGACGGAAAAATTTTATGACAAAATCAGGCGTTTCTGTTGAAGTGATCACGGAAGGCAAAGGGGCATCACCGAAGGAAGGACAGGTGGTAACGGTCCATTATACCGGATGGCTGACCGACAGCACGAAATTCGACAGTTCGGTGGACCGTGGCAAGCCGTTCACCTATCAGTTCGGCGTCGGACAAGTGATCCAGGGTTGGGACGATGGCGTCGGCACCATGAAGGTCGGCGGCAAGAGCCGTTTCACCATCCCTCCGGAGCTCGGCTACGGCCGGCGCGGGGCGGGCGACGCCATTCCCCCGAACGCCACCCTCATCTTTGAAGTGGAACTGCTCGGAGTGAAGTGATGGCCTCGCCCCATCTCATGATCCATATCGTGCCCGGCAAGTGTGACTACTGCGGATGCTGCGTCGGCGTCTGCCCGGAGGACGCCATCGAACTGCAGGAATCGTCCATCGCCGTCATCGAAGAGCGGTGCACCAACTGCCGG
>JABWAK010000055.1 GCA_013361065.1 Bacteroidota bacterium | reverse complement strand
TCACCAAAGTCGGGAGCTATGAGGGAACAATGATCGGTCAAAGCATATCACATTATACTATCTTGGAAAATACTCGGTGAAGTCCCAATCCGACTGGACGTAGCAAGCGAAGCGCAGCTACTTCCAATGTCGGATTGAGGATCCCGACCGTGAATCTTTTTCATCAAAGTCGGGAGCCATTGGACAAAAAATGATCGGTCAAAGCATATCACAGTATACGATCCTCGAAAAACTAGGCGAGGGTGGGATGTCCCGATGTCGCTCACGAGCGAAGCGAGTGAATGCGACATCGAGGATCCCGCGTCCACAGGCTTCACTCTTTGATGTTATCGTGGTAAGTGAAGCCATCCAAGGCGGGAGGTGTGGTCTATGATCGGCACTACGATAGCTCATTATCACATCTTGGAAAAGCTCGGCGAAGGCGGGATGGGTATCGTCTATAAAGCCCAGGACACCAAGCTGAACCGCGTTGTGGCTCTGAAATTCCTGCCGGACCGGGTGAATAACGATTCGACCACACGTTCGCGCTTCCTGCAGGAAGCGCAGGCTGCAGCGGTGCTCAATCATCCCAACATCTGTGTGATCCATGATGTCCGCGAAGAGGAGGGGAAGCAATTCATGGTGATGGAGTTCGTCGAAGGGCGGACGCTGCGTGAGGTGAACGGACAGCGGGGCATCGCAACGGAGAAGGCGGTCGACTATGCTGTTCAGATCGCCGAGGCGCTCGAAGAGGCCCACAGCAAAGGGATCGTGCACCGGGACATTAAAGCCGATAACATCATGATCAACGCCAAGGACCAGGTGAAGGTGATGGATTTCGGTCTGGCGAAACTGAAGGGCTCGCTGAAACTCACCCGGACCTCGAGCACCGTCGGCACCCTGGCCTATATGGCACCGGAACAGATGCAGGGAGGCGAGGTCGATCCGCGCTCCGATATCTTCGCGTTCGGCGTCCTTTTCTTCGAGATGCTCACCGGCCGGCTGCCATTCCGCGGCGAGCATGAGGCGGCGATGATGTATTCCATCATCAACGAGGATCCTGAGGAGCTCACAAAATATCTGCCGGATGCTCCTCCGGAACTCTCGTTCCTGCTTCGGAAATCACTGGAAAAGAACCCGGAGGACCGTTATCAGCAGATGAGCGATATCGTCCGGGACCTCCGCCGGCTGAAGAAACAGAGTTCACGCGTGAATCGGCCGGCATACTCCGGGGAGTACCGGAAACTCGAAGCAGAGCGTCCGGTACCGGCGGGTTCCGGAGAACGAACGCCGGCACCGCAGAAGAAGAAGCCGGTGTTCCTGTACGGCGGCATCGGTGCATTGCTGCTCATCGCCGCTGCCGTTATCGTGTACACCTTCTTTCCCGGGGAGAACACGGCATTCTCCTCGTTCCAGTTCAGCCGTATCACATCGACGGGAAATGTCCAGTCGGCGGCCATCTCATCCGATAACCGCTATATCTGCTACAGCCAGTTCGACAAAGGGAAATATTCCTTATGGGTGCGGCAGCTCGCCACATCGAGCAATATCCAGATCCGGGTCCCGCAGCAGGAGTTCATCGGGGATCCCATCTTCTCCAATGACGGTAACTTCATTTACTACAGGATGCTGGAACGTAACGAGAACACGGCATCATTGTTTAAGATCCCTGTCCTGGGCGGGAATTCCGTGAAGGTGATCGCCAATGTACAGGGGTCGGTGACCTTCTCTCCGGACGGTTCCCAATTCGCATTCAACCGTGTCTATCAGGAGACCGGGAATTTCGCCCTGGTCATTGCTTCCGCCGACGGCTCGAAGCAAAAGGACCTGGTGGCGTACAAAGGGGAGAAGTGGATCAGCGGCGCCCCCTTCTGGTCCCCGAAGGGTGATATCATCGCTGTCGCTCTCGGTCTGTGGGAAGGAGGCTTCCATCATGAGCTGATCAGTGTCCATGCCGTCACGGGTGAGGTGCAGAAGATGTCCGAAGCGACGTGGGATGTCATCCGGGAGATCACCTGGCTGTCGGACGGTGAAGGGCTGATCGTGGAAGGCACGGATATGGATAAAATGCTGACACAGTTGTATTTTGTAGGATATCCGTCCGGCCGGTCCAGAAGGATCACCAATGACCTGAACGATTACGGCGGTTCGTCGGTGACCGATGACCGCAAGAAGATCTGTGCGGTGCAGAGCGAACGGGAGATATACCTGTACCATGTTCCGGACGGCGATGCGCAACGGGCAGTGAAGCTGACGCAGCTGCGGGACGACGGAATGAACGGCCTGGCGGTCTCCACGGACAACAGGATCTATTTCACATCGCGGCAGGGTGGCGCGTTCGATATCTGGTCGATGTCGCTCTCCGGCGAGGACCCGAAGCAGGTCACTGCGGATGAGAGCGGTGAGCAGAATATCTCGGTGACACCGGACGGCAGCAAGGTCCTGTTCAGTTCCTCACGGTCCGGTCTGCCCAATATCTGGTCCATCCGGACCGACGGTTCCGGCCTGACGCAGCTGACGAAGGATGCAGAGGATTACTTCCCCTCCATGGACGTGACGGGGAAGTGGATCGTGTTCTCTTCGTGGATGCGGGGGCCGAACACCGTCATGAGGATCCCTGCGGAGGGAGGAGAGCGCCTTGATGTGACGACGGAGAACGGGAATGCTCCCGTGCTTTCCCCGGATGGGAAGACCGTCTATTTCATTGCAGCCGCCGGCGGGAAACGGTATCTCTCCTCCATCCCGTTGGCAGGAGGTACGGCAACCCGTTTGTTCGAAGTACCGCCGCAGATGACCTCGGCCGTCGCCCTTCGTCCGAACTTCAAAGAGTTCAGTTATGTCCTGACGAACGATGGTGTGTCGAACATCTATACTCGGCCGATCGGTGGTGGCCCCCAAAAGCAGTTCACACGGTTCAACGAGCGGAGCATCATCAGCTATGCCTGGACTGCGGACGGACGTTCGGTGGTTGCCTCCCGCGGCGAAGTGCGCTCCGACGTCGTCATCCTGAACGAGGAATCCGAATAAGACACCCATGCGATACGCGATCATTTCTGACATCCATTCCAACCTTGAAGCGCTGACCAAAGCACTCGCCATCATCGACGAACGGGGTGTGGACGAGATCATCTGCCTCGGCGACGTTGTGGGCTATGGCGCCAATCCCAACGAGTGCGTCGATCTGGTCCGGGCCCGCTGTTCCGCCGTAGTGCTCGGGAACCATGACGCGGCGGCGCTGGATACATCGCTCGCCCATGATTTCAATGCCATCGCCCGGCGCGCGGTCCTCTGGACCTCCCGGGAGTTGTCGGAGGAGAACAAGTCCTTCCTGTCCGCCCGCCCGATGGTCGAACGGCGCGGTGAGTTGCTGTTCGTCCATTCCTCGCCGCACTTGCCGGAAGCCTGGGATTATATCATCGATGCCGAGGATGCTGAACGGGCCATCCGGGCCTATACGGAGCGGGTCTGTTTCATCGGTCATACCCATGTGCCGGGGATCTTCTCGCCGCGGGGACGGGCGAAGCAGGTGCTGCCGGAGGGACAGTTCCTGGTGAATGTCGGAAGCGTCGGTCAGCCGCGGGACGGGAATCCGATGCTGGCGTTCGGGATCTTCGATGCTTCAACGTGGGTGTATGAGCTGGTGCGGTCAGAGTACGACATCCAGACCGCGGCAGAGAAGATCTATGCGGCGCAGCTGCCGGAGGAACTCGGCAACCGGCTGATGTACGGGATGTGACGATCGCGCGAAGGGTAGGATACGGTGCGGGAATTCGTTATCATGAAGGACGCACCAATGCTCCTCACGCTGCTGGTCCGAAAGGCTGATAATGAACACCTTCGCAGGATTCCTGGAACACGTTATGAAGAATTTTGAAGCATCCTTCCCGTATGGACTTTCCAAGACCGAGGTGACCCGCCTGACCTTCCTTGCGTGGTGCACCCGTGAGGCGACCGTGTACGAATCGCGGAAGGACTCCCAACCCACACCCTGAACAACCTCCTGTCCCGTCATCCTGCTTTCGATCCGAACCGTTTGATCATCCGGTAGAGCGTTGCTCTGCCGATCTTGAGCGTCTTTGCAGCCGTGCTGATGTTCCCCTGTTCCCGTTTCAGTGCATGCCGTACGAGCAATTCGTTCATCTGTTCCATCGTCGGGATTTCTGAGAGCGCATCGAACGCCGGCTCCAGTGATTCCAGATGGGAGAGCGGGACGGGGGAGAGATTCGGGATATCGGCAGTGCGGATCCGTTTCCCCTCGCTCATCAGGATGGCGCGCTGGATGATGTTCTCCAGTTCCCGTACGTTCCCGGGCCAGTTGTACTCCCCGAACACCCGGATCACCTCCTTGTCGAACACCGTTCCTTCCTTCCCGTACTCCGCCGCATACTTCCGCAGGAAGTGGTCCGCCAGCAGGACGATGTCCGATTTACGTTTCCGCAGCGGCGGCAGCACGATCGGGAAGGTGGAAAGGCGGTAGTACAGGTCCGGCCGGAACCGCTTGCTGGCGGTCGCATCGCCGATGTTCGCATTCGTCGCCGAGATGATCCGCACATCCACCGGGACCGGTTCCTTCCCGCCGACCCGTTCCAGTTGTTTGGACTGCAGCACGCGGAGCAGTTTGGACTGCATCGCCGTGTCCATCTCCGCCACCTCGTCCAGGAACAGCGTTCCTCCGTTCGCCAGTTCGAATTTCCCTTCCTTCCGTTCCACCGCACCGGTGAACGCACCCCGTTCATGTCCGAACAGTTCGCTCTCCAGCAGGTCGTTCGGGATCGCCGCACAGTTCACGGCGATGAACGGCTGCTTGGAGCGGTTCCCGTAATGATGGATCGCCTGGGCCACCAGTTCCTTCCCCGTACCGCTCTCGCCGAGGATCAGCACCGGCACATTCGCATCCTTCACCTTCGTGATGAAATTGAACACCTCCCGCATCTCACTGCTGCTGGCGATGATCTCGGAGGAATAGATCTCCTTCGTGATCTGGTGCCTCAGTTCCTTCACTTCCGCACGGAGACTGTTCACTTCGATGATGGTCCGGACCGCCTGCTCCAGTCTGACCAGATCGAACGGTTTGGTCATGTAGTCCTTCGCGCCGTTCCGCAATGCTTCCACTGCCGTGTCGATCTTCTCCTGTCCGGACAGCATGATCACCGGCGGCGGTTCTGACATCAGTTCAGGGAGACGTTTCAGGACGGTGATACCGTCCATGCCGGGAAGGATGATGTCGAGCAGTACGACATCGAACGGGGCCGCATTGGGAAGAGCCTTCAGGAAGTCCTCTGCGGTACCGTAAGTCATCACATCACATGCGAAGACAGACCGAAGGAACTTCAGAACGATCTGAGTGGAAATCGGATCATCATCGACGATTGCAATATTGATCATATGTCACTCCATCAAATAGTATCAAAATGATACAAAAATCTCATTTTAAGTCAAGTTAAAATCGAAGAGTCGAGGAAATCTGTCCCAATTTGTCTCAATTCATTCGAAAATTGAGGATTCATGGTGTTGCGAAACTATGGCACACGCTATGCAATATCAGCGGTATCGGATTGCCGGTCTGCTCCTTTCGGAAACCGGTGATCAGTGTGATCGATGAAAATCTGATACAAAAGGAAGGATCATGGAAGCAGGAATTCTGACAGGATTGAAAGGTGCGTGGAACCATATTGGTCCGACCGTGGGATCGGTACGGGTATATCGTCCTGCCGCACAGCAGACACCGGCGGGATCATACCGTGGTGGCAATCATGGACTGAACCGTACGGTTCCGGCCGGCGCTCAGGTCAGGACCGACTCCGGCACCATGTCGGGGAATGTCGGCAGACAGGAGACTCTGCTCCGGCAGGAGCGGATCCGCATCGCAAAAGGATACTACTTCGCCAGGACCACAACGGCGGGAAGGGATGCGACCATGCAACGGAACGGCAGGGCGGGATCGCCCCGCCAGCAGCGAACGGTTCTTCGATATGCCGTTCTTGCCGCCGGGATCTGTCTCACCGTAACATTCGCTTCGTACTGGATGATCCGGTTGATGAAGGTCATCAGTCAGGTATTGCATTGAGACAATGGAACACGCTGTCGCTTCCTGATATCGACCGCGTCGCAGGATCCGTCATGCGGGTCGGTGATGTGGTCGTCAATGATGCTGTGTAACTGAAAGTGATATAGCAGGATGGTGCACGGTGCTCAAAGACCAATGAGGGCGCCCGGCAGTACTCTTCCTGCCGCTCCGCACGGGTGACCGGCCGCGATACATGTACCGGCTGCGATCCATACAAACGAAAGGAATTCCATGTCTCTGTTGTTCAGCCGCAAATGCGAATATGCCATCCGCGCTGTGATCCATCTGACGAGGGAACAGGTACCGGTCTCCGTGTCCCATATTGCAAAGGAACTGAAGGTCCCCCGTGCGTTCACCGGAAAGATCCTCCAGGAGCTGCACCGTGCCGGGCTCCTCCGCTCCTTCTCCGGGTCGAAGGGTGGATACTGTCTGGCCAAACCGCCGGATCGGATGACCATCAACGATATCATCATGACCATCGATGGCACACCGTTCCATCAGCAGTGCATCCTTGGAATGCCCGAATGCTCTTCCCGGACACCATGTCCGATGCACTCATGGTGGTCCGGGATCTCCGATCAGATCTCAGCAGAATTGAACAAACCGCTGTCAGTCTACCTTCCGTGAACGGGTGTTGTCCGGTTACCGGCAACACCGGATCCTCCCTCCGTGATGATATCGGTCCGCCCCCTGATGTGTGGGGCGATCGGTCACCGGTGCATCTTGACGATCGTCAAGATCGATGATGCCTGGCCGGATCCCGGCCGATGCGATGTCCTTTCACCCTCCGATAGCCGTTTCCGGCTTTGTTCTTTCCTCCATATTTGATATACTTAGAGGAATCCCTCTGATAGCAGACCATCCAAAGGAAATCAGTGAGTCGTTCCGGTTCCGTTCTTTTCATCATCCTGTCCTTTCCCGTATTCCTCTTTCCTCAGTTGGGCGATATCCACGGTGTGCTGACGGACAGCAGCAACGGTGAACGCCTGTCATTCGTTTCAGTGCAGATCGCCGGTACCACCCGCGGCACCACGACCAACACCAACGGGTTCTATATGCTCGCCGGTCTGGCACCGGGGACCTATGAGATCATCTTCTCCTCCCTCAGTTTCCAGCGCCGGACCGTCACGGTCCAGCTCCCGGCAGGTGCCTCCAAGACCGTGAATGTACGCCTGCTGCCGGATGATGTGCAGATGACCGAAGTGGTGATCAATGCCGAGCGGGCAGGAAAGATGAAGGACCTCAGCGCCAGCATGCACGTGCTCGATCCCGAGGAACTGACGAAGATCCCCGTCGCGGTGCAGGGGGACCTCCTGCGCGCGGTGCAGGTGCTCCCCGGTATCGTCACGACCAGTGATGTCAGTGCCAAGTATTACGTCCGCGGCGGTTCGGGGGACCAGAACCTGATCCTTTTCGACCATATGAAGATCTACAATCCGTTCCATGCCTTCGGTGTCTTCTCCGTCTTCGATCCGGACCTGATCAACTCCACCGAGGTGTTCACCGGGGCCTTCCCGGCGGAGTTCGGCAACCGGCTCTCCTCCGTGATCAATGTGACCACCCGCGGCGGTAATACGATGCGTCTTGCCGGCACAGCGGAGGTGAACTCGATGTTCTCAAAGCTTCAGCTGGAAGGACCGCTGAACAAGAATGTCAGCGCCATCGGTCATTACCGCCGGTCGATGTTCAAGGATGCATTCAATACATTCCTGAAGAGCGACGTTCCGCTGTCGTTCTATGACGGCTTCGGGAAGGTGACCGTTGAGACCGATAACAATGTGCGGTACACGGCGGAGTACTTCTTCTCCGGGGATGATGTCGCCGGGAAGACCGCCTCCGATGCCACCTATCAATGGCGTTCCGAATCGTACACAGTGAGTGTCTCGAGTCTGGCGTCGGACCGGCTCTATTTCCATTCCATGGTCTACAGCAGCCGGTTCGTCACCAAGCGTGATATCAATAATAATGCCCTCATCTCCGATGCCTCGTCCGAGATCAAGGAGATCGGCATCAAATCGTTCTTCACCAAGTATGCGGATGACCAGTCCCAGTACCATTTCGGTTTCGACTTCAGTGTGCCGGAGTATCTGAACACGCTGCGCAACAGTGCCAATCTGCCGGTGGTGTTCGAGAGTGCGTCACTGGATCTTTCCGCCTGGCTGCGGTATGAGTACACGCAGGAGCGCTTCAAGTACGATATCGGTGCCCATATCGCTCCCGCGCTCGCCAAGGAGTACGGATTCTCCATGAGCGTCATCCAGCCGCGGGTGAATCTGAGCTATGCGGTGCAGGACGATCTCTTCGCCAAGCTCTCGTACGGACGCGTCACCCAGAACGCCATCACACTCAATAATGAGGAGGATGTGGTATCCCTGTTCGAGTCCTGGGTGAGTCTGCCGAACGGCATCCGTGCCTCCACGTCGGACCATTATGTTGTCGGCATGGAGTACCGGTACCAGCCGCTCTCCAATATGACCGTGCAGACATACTATAAGAAGTACTCCTCGCTCTCGCTCTATAACAGGAACAAGACATCACTGGCCGATCCGGATTATGTGGCGGGTGATGGGTACTCGTACGGATTGGAAGGATTCCTGCGGCATAAGGAGGACTGGTACGAGCTGCTGATGACCTATACGCTCGGTTGGACGAACGTCACGGCGGACAATATCACCTATCCGCCCCGGTACGACCGCCGGCATACCATCAATCTTGCCGGGATGGTCTCACCGCTGGAGAATGTGGAAGTGACGGCACGGTGGGAGATCGGCAGCGGTCTGCCATTCTCGCAGACCACCGGGTTCTATGACCGCATCAATGTTGTCGATCCGTTCCGTGAGACCTACGACAAGGCGACCGGCAAACCGATCGCCACGCTCGGCGAGAAGAACGCCGCCCGGATGCCGTGGTACCACCGGCTGGACCTGGGAGCGCATTACACCTATCGGTATTCGGCTACCACCAAGGCCAAGATCGGCATCAACATCATCAATGCCTACGATAAACGGAACATCCTGTACTATGACCGGTACAGCGAGCAGACCGTCTACCTGCTGCCGTTCTATCCTTCGTTCACCGCTCGTGTGGAGTTCTGACCATGAAACAGTTCTTTTGTTTGATCCCGGCTGCGCTGCTGTTCCTCTCGTGTAACAGCACGTTCGAACCGAACGGCACGTACGAGGAGCGGATGATCATCTTCTCCGTCCTGAAGTCGACGACCGATACACAGTATGTACGGGTCTACAGCACCTATGATCCTTCCACCAACAATCCGCTGACCCATTCCGTCGACACCGAAGTGACCGATGCGGTCGTCACCGTCAGTGGCGGGGGGGATGTCGTCACCTTCCATGACACCGTCGTGGTGCGGGCGGATACTACCACGCTGTACGGGAAGTTCATGCATACGTTCGTTGCCTATAAGTTCAAACCGAAACCGAATGTTGCCTACAAGCTCACCGTTGCCTCCCCGACGAAAGGGACGGTGACCTCCTCCATCATCTCATTCCCGGCCGGCACGGTCACCACTCAGGGGAATGTCCAGTCCACGCTCACGGCACCGAATGCGCCGACTTCGGACAGTTCCATCCGTATCGTCGTGCAGCTTGCCATCGATGTACCGGCGTACCTCACCCGGTTCATTCTGCGCTATAAAGAGTATGTGAACGGAGTGTGGGTGATGCGGGAACGGGAAGTGCCGCAGTACATCCGGAAGGGGAGCTCCTTCGATAACTTCACGCCGTTCTATCCGGAGGTGATGCTCCGCGGGCAGAATTCGACAGGACTGTTCGCCGGACAAGAGAGCGTCAACTTCACCAAGGAATCGTACATCGCCACCGTCCGGCTGCTGAAATACACCATCGGACCGAGCCGTATCGAGTTCGACGGGGCCTATTTCATCCTGGACCAGATGAGTCAGTCGCTCTTCTCCTATTATTCCGCCACGAACCAGACGGCGGATAAGATCTCCATCCGGCTCGACCAGATCGACTATACGAACATCGAAGGAGGATTCGGTCTGTTCGCTATGAAGACCATGTCCGAATCGTTCTATATTAAGCTGCCAATCGATATCGACGTGGATTGATGATGCCGGGGATTGGAATCGGGCTGAAAAAAGAAGTACATTAGGATAGTTGCTGCACTTGCGTCCGTAGCTCAACTTCCATTCCGACAAGACTTAGCGAGCGAAGCGATGCTAAGTCTTACGTCGGGATGAGAATCTCCCGCCTATTGGATTCCACCTTGAGCGGGATTCACTTAGCGGAACCGCAGAGCGTAGCGATTGCGGGATCTACATAAGATTCATTTCTTCTGCGTCCGTAGCTCAACTGGATAGAGCATCAGACTTCGACTCTGAGGGTTGGGGGTTCGAATCCCTCCGGGCGTACCAATAGCAATATTGCATTCTTTTCCGGTCCCGGCATACGCCGGGATTCTCATTTCGGCGACTGCTCACAAAATGCGTTCGCAGGCCGAAATGGAAGTTGGGGGACCCCTGCCCGACTGCCAACAAAATTTAACCCACGGGCAGGCGGGGAATCCCTCCGTGCGTACCAATAGCAACACTGCATTCCTTACCGGTCCCGGCATACGCCGGGATTCTCATTTCGGCGACCACTTACAAAAAGCGTTCGCAGGCCGAAATGGAAGTTCCCTGCCCGACTGCTGACGCAGTCAGGCAGGCGGGGATTCCCTCAAGGCATACAAATCCGCAATTGTAGGCCGGAATGCTGTTTTGACCTTCTGTTGAATACTGCCTTCCGTCATTTTCTGTTCTGGTATTAATTGAATCACCGAAATAAAAAATCCCGCAGGAGCGGGATTTTTTATTTCGGTGCTGCGCCGTTCATCGCCGCGGCCGCAGAGTGTCTCCGTTCTCTCCGAACGCTATCACTTACTGAGTACGACCGGGAGATCCACGTGGAATGTCGTGCCGCGGTTGACCTCGCTTTCGAACCGTATGTTCCCGCCATACCGCTCAGTCAGTTTCTTGACGATATAGAGTCCTAGACCAGACCCCTGCTGTTCCTGTGACTCACGATTCACCTGGAAGAATTTATCGAAGAGGGAGGGATAGGCCTCGGGTGGGATCCCGCATCCGCTGTCCGTCACCGAGAAGCGGATCATCCCTCCGCCTTGGACAGCCTCGATGACCACCGATGAATTCATCTCGGAGAATTTAATGGCATTGTCGATCAGTTTGCACAACATGATCTCGATATGGGAGAGGAGTACGGGGCAGGTCACCTCATCGTGTACAGCGTTGTTCACCACGGTCACCCGGCGCTGGGCGGCCGATTTAAAATGGTGGAGCAGAACGTTCTCGATCAGTTCATGCGGCCGGAAACTGCATGGGGTCGTGTAGAAATCCGACAGGATCTCCCCTGATTCTATCCGTGTGACCAGAAGGTAGTCATCGAACATCGACGTGAGCCGCTGACTGTTGTTCTGCAGCATCTCCAGGAAGACCGTCATCTCTGCGGCGCTGAAGTTCGCATCCGGATCGGAAAGCATCTCCGTCGCTCCGATGATGGAGGTGAGCGGCGTCCGCATCTCGTGTGAGAAGATCCTGAGCAGCTGATTCTTGATCGTCTCGATCTGATGGTTCTGGGAACGCTGCAGGATCGTCTGTTTCTTGAGCTTCCCCTTCACGGTCGCCACCAGCAGTTTGTAGTTCACCGGCTTGGTCAGATAATCATCGCTGCCGAGTTCCTTGCCGAGTGCCACCGTGTCCAGATCGCCGTTCGCCGTCAGGAAGATGAACGGGACGTTCTGCGTCTCCTGCTGCGACTGCACCTTCCGCAGCAGGTCGATCCCGGTGATCCCCGGCATCTCGATGTCGGAGATGATGAGGTCCGGAGTGAACTCCCGAAGAATGGTCACTGCCTGCTGTGCATCACTGATCGCCCGTACCTCGAATTCATTCGCCTCCAGGATCGGACTGGCGATCCCGAGGAACGTTTCATCATCATCCACCAGCATGATCGTCTGTTTCATACGCCCGCCTTTGTATTGTCTACCACATTGATTCAAAATGTATGCCGAAGGAATGGGGCCGTTTTCCGCAATGAAAATACTGGCGGAGATGCTTCCATGCCAAATATGAACATGTGGCTAAGGATAGCCAGTAACGGGAACATATACCCACTTCCCGGGAGTGATTCTGCCGATTCTATGAATATCTGATGGGCCGGATGCGCGTTCTCATGGCATACTTGTTGTAAAAACCCTGGCAGTTGTTATGAACCAGAACAAAGGGAATGCATGCCGATCGTCGCGGTCGAAAACGCTCCGGAGGGAGCGACAGTGATCTCTGCTGTGAAGGATGCCACAGGGCGCGTATTGATGAACGCCGGATCAGTGCTCACATCCAGACATGCCGAAGCACTGATGAAATACGGCATCCACGAGATCGAGATCGCTGTCACGGACGGGCTCATTACCGACCCCGCTGATGATGCCCGGTTCGCCGAAACCGCAAAGCTTCTGGACCCGATGTTCGTTCGGAACGACCGCGAGTGGGACGTGATGGCTGCGATCCATGCTGCAGCTGTCCGACTGAGGATGGAGTCGGAAGAAGGGATGGAACAGAGCTCCGGTGAAGGAGGGGAACGATGAATCCCGAAGGACTGGTGCAGCGGTTCAAGGCATCCGCATCGCCTCCCATCATTTACCTGCGGCTGAATGAGGAGATCAATCACCCCGATACGTCGCTCGCCAGGGTCGGAAGGATCATCAGTGAGGACGCGTCGCTGACCGCGCGCCTGCTGCGGCTGGTGAACAGTCCGTTCTATGGATTCCCGCACCGTATCGGTTCCATCCATGAAGCGGTCTTTCTGGTCGGCAGCCGTCAGGTGCGGGACCTGGCTCTGGTGACGACGCTGATGGCGACCTTCGGAACGATCCCGCGGGACCTCATCGACACCCAGTCCTTTTGGCTCCACTCTCTCGCCTGCGGTACGGCATCCCGGCTCATCGCACGTTCGATGGGGAAGCAGGAAGGGGAACGGTTCTTCCTGCTCGGTGTGATGCATGATATCGGACGGATCGTGATGTTCAATACCGAACCGATCATGTCGGAATCGATCCTCCGCAGGGCGGCGGCCGAGAACCGTTCGCTTACGGAACTGGAACATGAGGTGTTCGGATTCACCCACACACAGGTCGGCCGCGTGCTGACGGAACAATGGAAACTGCCGGTGTTCCTGAATGAAGTGGTGCGCTGCCATCATGCGCCGGAGCGGGCGGTATCGTTCCCTGAAGAAGCCGCCATAGTACATGCGGCGGATATCCTTGCCCATGCTGTACAGCTCGGTGCAAGCGGCGAACCCCTCCTTCCGGTCCTGCACCGTCCCAGTTGGGAGCGATTGATGGTCCCCGTGAGTTCGGTCGAACGGCTGATGCGGGAGATCCATACGGAAACGACAGCGATGGCATGGCTGTCGTCGGAAGAATTGACCGGAGCATGATATGGAGACGACATCAACGGTGAATGGTGCGATTCTGCAAAAGGATAACGATCTGCTCCGTACGAATGTCCGCGAACTGCGCGATGCCCTGGACCTGATCCTCTCCATCGACTCCGTCAATCACGAACTGCTGCTGGATGATGCCGTCGAGAAGGTGTTCGTGTTCGCCGCCGAGCAGATGAACCGCCTGTGTACCTTCCGCCATGCCGGATTCTTCGCCTTCGATGCTGTCCCCCACGGTAAACTTATCCACGCATTCAACGGCACGGACCGCATCCTGCTCACCGACCTGGCCCAGCGCACCGTCACCAGGGAGATGAAGGAGTGGCTTCAGAAACAGAAGAAGTCGGTCCACCTGATGTCGGAGGACCCCGAACTCCTGATCCATATCAGTCCGATCGCCACCCGGGCGTACTCCTGGGGATACTTCCTGGGCCTGATCCGGCTCGATGATGCGCCTTCCCGGGAGATCGAATCACAGCTGTTCGATTTCATCCTGAACAATATCTCCAACTATGTGGAGAAACGGGACCTGGTGCAGAACCTGAACCGGCACCAGCACCATCTGCAGTCATTGGTGGACCAGCGGACTCGGACGCTGTTGAAACAGAAGGAGGAATTGGTGGCGGCCCGAGAGGAAGCGATGGAGGCCTCCCGGCTGAAGTCCGAGTTCGTCGCGAACATGAGTCATGAGATCCGGACGCCGATGAACGGCATCCTGGGGATGGCGGAACTGCTCGCCGCCACTCCGCTCACCGAACCGCAGCGCCGGTTCGTCTCCACCATCAACAGTTCCGGGAACCTGCTGCTGCTCATCATCAACGAGATCCTCGACTTCTCCAAGATCGAAGCTGGCAATATGGCGCTGGAATCGATCGAATTCTCGGCCGAGCAGGTGGTGGACGAGACCATCGCCACACTCGCGCGTTCTGCCATGGAGAAAGGATTGGAGCTGGTGAGTGATACGGAGGACGATCTTCCGGCCCGTTTCGTCGGGGATCCGTTCCGTATCCGCCAGATCCTGACGAACCTGATCGGTAACGCCGTGAAGTTCACGCATGAAGGAGTTGTCCGCGTCCATGTCCGGGTCGAACATCGGATGGCGGAACGTGTTGCCGTGCGGTTCTCGGTGGAGGATACCGGTATCGGCATGACGCCCGAACAGCAGAAGAAACTCTTCCAGCCGTTCAAACAAGCGGACAGCAGTACGACACGCCGGTATGGGGGGACGGGACTGGGCCTGGTGATCTCCCAGCGTCTCACGAAGATGATGGGGGGCGAGTTCTTGGTGGAGAGTGCATTCGGTACCGGGAGTACATTCTCGTTCATTCTTCCGCTCGCCGTGACCGAAGCAGCACCGGTCCGGACTGTAGTGCCGCCGGCCCGTCCTGACCGCGTATTGCTGTTGTCGGCGAATGCTCCGTTCACAACGGCGATCGGCAAGATGCTGGAACGATGGGGCTGTTCCGTCTCTGTAGCCACCGCACCTGCGGAACTCGAAACCATCCTGAATACAGTGGAGCGGGAGGGGCATACGGTTGACCGGGTGCTCATCTCCTCGGCAGAACGCGGGGAACCGTGTCTGGATGCCGTGAAGAGGATCCGTTCTGTTCCGTCATGCAAGGATGTGCGCATCATTGTGATGAGTCCGCTGCCGGATCAGGCACCCGGGTACGGTACCGGCATGGTCGATCTGTTCATCAGCACGCCGGTGCGGACTGCTGAAGTGCATCGTGCGGTGTTCGGTCCGCAGCGTACGGAACAGTCCCGTTCGGCATCACCGCCGGCAGCGGGCGGTACTCTTCAGCAGGCCGAGCGGCACAAGGAGAGGATCCTGCTGGTGGAGGACAATGAGGTGAATCAGGATGTAGCGGTCGCGATGCTGCATCGGCTCGGCTATGAACCGGACCTGGCACACAGCGGTGTCCAGGCTGTACAGAAGGTGCAGCAGCATCGGTACGATCTCATCCTCATGGACTGCCAGATGCCGGAAATGGATGGATTCCAGGCCTCCCGTAGCATCCGGGCACTGCCGCATCCCGTGTGTGATACGCCCATCATTGCGATGACCGCCAATGCGTTCCAAAGCGATATCGACCAATGTCATGATGCAGGGATGAACGGTCACATCGCAAAACCGGTCAGCATCTCCATGCTGGATGCAACGCTCCGACAATGGCTCGTGGCTGCTCGGCAGCACCATGAGGAGCGGAGCACGAAGATCCATGTGCCAGGGATCGGTGATCTTCCGTCCATGAACGAGATGTTCATCGACGATCTGAAGAGCATGATCAGCGGTGATGCCGATGAATGGCTGCAGGGTATCTTCAACCGCTATGTGGAACTCTCCGTGCCGGCGATGGAGCGACTGAAGGATGCCATCGTACGGAAGGACGCGGAGGCCGTCTTCCAGCATGCCCATAAGTTGAAGGGGAGCAGTTCGTCGATCGGCGCAGAGCGGGCCGCGGCCATCCTGAAACAGATCGAACGGGTCCGGACGGACGGCGTGAATGACGAATTGGTTCGGTATTATGACGATCTGGTATTGGAGTTCACCGCTGTACGTTCGATCATTGAACAGAGAGGCCGTCGGTCCGGCACGATGTCCGCACCTCCATAAAGAACGCTGCCTCGGCTCCCGCATGACCTGGTCTCCACCTCCCGGCATTTCACTGTTGGATGCCGGCACCCCCTCAATTTTTTGGTTGTTCCCTGATGCAGTTTTTCGTAGATTGATACACAGATAGGAATATTCCGCACTCGTAGCTCAACTGGATAGAGCGTTGGCCTCCGAAGCCAAAGGTTTCGGGTTCGACTCCCGACGAGTGTACTGCAGATCCCGCTTCGGCGGGATCGTTTATTTTAAAGACGCCGCTCCCTCCTGGTACCGGACAACTACAAGACAAACTGGTCCTGTTTTCATGCAAAATTGTGACCTGCACAATTATTTGAAAGCAGGAATATTCGTATCATTCACAGTGCAGTCCGGTTCCTCCTCACTCGACCTTTTGATATGGATACATCCATTCACCGTTTCTTCATTCTGTTCCTGATCGTTGTCGGTGTACTTGCCGTTTTCACTATCCTGGTCCGTAACTACGATTACTATGCTCTGCCGGATGAAGAACGTCCATACCATGAACGCTACGACCAGGTGAAACCGAGCGGAGTGGAGAGTCACGGCTACGGCATCATCGGCACCGCCATGATCACCATCGGGGTGATCACCTACTCAACACGGAAGCGGGTGAAGGCATTCGGTCAGATCGGGAAGATCCGGTACTTCCTGGAGTTCCACATCTTCCTCTGCCTGCTCGGACCGCTGCTGGTGCTCTACCATACGACATTCAAGTTCGGCGGGATCGTGGCGGTCAGTTTCTGGAGCATGGCCGCCGTCGCATCGAGCGGTATCGTGGGACGCTATCTGTATGTGCAGATCCCGAAGGGGATCCAGGGGGATGAGCTCGACATCCGCGAACTGGAGGAGCACAACCGCATACTGAAAGAGACATTGTCGCACCAGTTCGGACTGGATGATATCGACCTGAAGAAGATCGATTCATTGGCGGTGCCCCGGAAAGGGACGGCATCGCTGTTCACGCTGCTGCTCTTCTTCATCATTGGTGATCTCACGATGCGCTCCCGGCTGCGCAGGATCATCACACACCTGCATGCCCGGTCGGTGGATGCCGCGATCGCACGGAACGTGGTGAGGATCGCGGCGGAAAGGATCCGGCTCACCCGGAGGATCCAGTTCCTGGAGCAGCTGAAGGGATACTTCCATTATTGGCACGTGATCCATCTTCCGTTCACATTCATCATGTTCATCATCCTTGCTGTGCACATCGCTGTGGCGGTGCTGTTCGGCTATACGTGGATCTTCTGACCTATGACAACGACCAGAATGTTCCGGACCGGGATGGCCGCTCTGCTGCTGATCGGTGTGGCCATCGTTATCTTTTACAGGAATACCCCGAAACCGGTCACCTCCGGTGCACCGCCGGTGTTCGATACACCTGCGACATCTCAGACACCATCGAAAGAGAACGTGCACGCATCGTACACGGAACAGGTCGGCCAACTGAAACGATCGGTGGAGAAGGACCCCAAGAATACAGCCCATCTGATCGCATTGGGACAATTCCTCATGGATGGTCACCAGGACCGTGATGCCATCATCTATTTTGAACGGGCCGCCGTGCTCGAACCGCAGAATGACTCGCTGCTCCTGGATCTCGCTGTGTGTTATGCCAACGATGGCAGACCCGACCAGGCGATGGTGGTCACCGAACGGCTGTTGACGAAGGACCGGAGGAATGTCCGCGCGCTCTATAACAAAGGTGCGCTGCTGGCGTCGGCCGGCAAGAAGTCCGATGCGGCTGCTGTATGGAAGGAGCTTTTGCGGATCGCGCCGGAGAGCGATGAAGCGCATACGGTCCGCGGATATCTGACGTCGTTGGAGAAACAGTAGATGATGCGTGTGCGGCAAGGTATCGGCGCGTTCCTGTTCCTGTGCGGTGTACTGCACGCCCAGATCTCGCCCGGCGAACTGTCGGAAGCTCACAAGGACCTGGAAGGGATCGGGAATTGCACTCAATGCCATACCATGGGGAAGACGCTCTCCAATGAGAATTGTCTGAACTGCCATACTGAGATCCGGGACCGGCAGAATGCGAACAAGGGATTCCATGCTCCGCTGCGGTCGAAACAATGTGTGGAGTGTCATAAAGAGCATCACGGAAGGAACTTCCGCATCGTCCGGTTCTCGAAGGAGTCCTTCGATCATGCGCTGACCGGATACCGTCTGGAAGGGAAGCATGCCGCTGCTGCCTGTGAACAGTGTCATACCAGGGAGAGGATCACCGCGAAGGATATCGCAGTATTCCCGGATGCACGGAAGCAGAGGACGATGCTCGGGCTCGGCACCGCCTGTCTCTCCTGTCATAAGGATGAACACCGCGGTCAGTTCAACCGGGAATGCACACAGTGCCATACCATGAACGGCTGGAAACCGGCATCGAAGTTCTCGCATGCCTCAGCCCGCTTTCCGCTGGAAGGGGCCCATGCGACAGCAGCATGTTCGGGTTGTCATACGCGGGGGAGCGAGCCGAATGCACCGGTGAAGTTCGCCCGGCTGGAGTTCGCTTCGTGCCGTTCCTGCCATGCCGATCCTCATAAGGGGAAGTTCACCCAGGAGTGTGCACAATGCCATACACCGCGTTCCTGGCATTCCGTGAAAACTTCGCTGTTCGATCATGCGGCGACGCAATTCCCGTTGGCGGGGAAGCATGCGGTGCTCCGGTGCGAACAATGCCATCCCAAGGATAAGAGGATGAAGAATCCGAGCGGAGAAACCGGATTCCACATCACGAGGTTCAGGGCATGTACGAATTGTCACGGTGATGCCCATGCCCGCCAGTTCGCCGGCCGCACGGACCGCGGAGAGTGCAGTGCGTGCCATACGGAACAGTCGTTCACGCACACCACCTATTCACTGTCTGACCACCGGAACTCCCGCTTCCCGCTGACCGGTGCACACCAGGCTGTTCCGTGCGTGAAATGCCATGTGGGAGGGAAGGTCCAGGCGAACAGTACTCGACAATTCCGGTGGGAGCGTCCGCAGGAATGCACGACATGCCACACGGATGTCCATCGCGGACAGTTCGCAGGACGGATGACCGAGAATGGCTGCATGACATGCCATACCACCGGAGCGTGGGATGAGCTGACCTTCTCGCATGCAGAGACGACCTTTCCGTTGAAAGGACGCCATGCAGCGGTCGCATGTGCGAAATGCCATACGGTGAAGGACGGTGTTCCGCAATACAGCGGAGTGAAGAAGGATTGCAGCGCTTGTCATACCGACACGCATGCCGGCCAATTCGCCGGAACGGAAGGGACCGACTGCGCACGCTGTCACACCGAACAGGGGTGGCGTTCACTCGTGTTCGATCACAATACTCAGGCGAAGTTCGCGTTGACCGGCAAGCATGAGAATGTCCGCTGCGACAAATGTCACCGGGAAGCGCTGATCAATTCCGTGCGGACGATCAAATATAAACCAAT
The DNA here is from genome assembly GCA_013361065.1 of Bacteroidota bacterium. GTDB lineage: Bacteria > Bacteroidota > Ignavibacteria > UBA10030 > UBA8401 > UBA8401. The sequence continues at coordinate 991 of JABWAK010000055.1, read as the reverse complement.
GGAGGCGGCATGTATCGATTGCCATCCGGCGCAATGAGCGGAACGATCCGACGCACGGTCCAGATGTTGGTCTGTATCTTCATGGCCGCATTGACCGCACCTTTTTTAATGGCGCAGGGTTCCCCGCACGGACCGTTGAAGCAGCAATGCACGGATTGTCATACCACGGCATCATGGAAAGAGCTTGCCGTACCGATGCGGTTCAATCACACGGCGACCGGTTTTCCGTTGAAGGGTTCGCACGCCAACGTGACGTGCCTGCAGTGTCATACCGCCAAGCGGTTCGCCGGCACCTCCGCGGAGTGCTTCACCTGTCACCAGGATGACTACGGCAACGCGGTGTCACCGAATCATCAGACCGGATTGTTCCCGCATGAATGTTCCTCCTGCCATACGATGAACAGCTGGCGTCCCTCATCATTCGACCACGCCAAGACGAATTTCGCTCTGCTCGGAGCACATGCCTCCGTTGAATGTTCGTCCTGTCACACCGGCGACCGTTTCAAGGGACTGTCCTCCAATTGTTTCTCCTGCCATCAGAAGGACTACGCGGCCGTGAAAACACCGGACCATGCGGCGGCAGGTTTCGACCGCGAATGCACGACATGCCATACGACCATGCAGTGGCAGCCCTCCACATTCGATCATAACCGGACGCAGTATCCGCTCACCGGTGCCCATCGGACGGCGGAATGTTCCTCCTGTCACACGAACGGTACGTTCAAAGGTATTGCACGGGACTGTTACACGTGCCATCAGCGGGATCTCGCGTCACTGAAAACACCGGACCATGTGAAAGGGCAATTCTCCCGTGATTGCCTCACCTGTCACACGAACACCGTCTGGAAGCCATCCACGTTCGACCATGCGAAGAGCTCCTATCCGCTGCAGGGGGCGCACCGTGCGGCTGATTGTTCCAGCTGTCATGTGAACGAGCAGTACAAAGGTTTGCCGAACGATTGTTATACCTGTCATCAGAAGGAATTCGCCG
>JABWAK010000227.1 GCA_013361065.1 Bacteroidota bacterium | reverse complement strand
CCGGCGAACAACTATCCGATCTTCATCGCACTGATGGCCATCGGTCTGATCCTCGGTGTGACATCGGTGATCCCGATCGGCGGAGCGGACATGCCGGTGGTGATCTCCCTATTGAACTCCTATTCCGGTATCGCCGGCTGTCTGGCAGGGTTCGTCATCCAGAACACGGTGCTGATCGTGACCGGCTCCCTTGTCGGTGCGAGCGGTATCATCCTGACGAACATCATGTGCAAAGCGATGAACGGCTCCCTGGCCAATGTGCTCTTCAGCGGTTTCGGCTCTGTCTCCACACAGGGGAAATCCGAGAAGAAGGGAGAGGTGAGATCCCTCTCCGCGCAGGATGCCTATATGGTGCTGGAATCGGCCGGTTCGGTGATGTTCGTGCCGGGATACGGTCTGGCCGTGGCCCAGGCACAGCATGCCTGCCACGAACTGGCGGCACTGCTGCAGAAGAACGGTACCGAGGTCTCCTTCGCCATCCATCCGGTGGCGGGGCGCATGCCGGGACATATGAACGTCCTGCTGGCGGAGGCGAATGTCTCCTACGACCTGCTGAAGGAGATGGATGATGTCAATCCGACCATCGAGACGATCGACGTGGCCATCGTGATCGGTGCGAACGATGTGGTCAATCCCGCCGCGCGTGAGGACAAGACCAGTCCGATCTACGGCATGCCGATCATCAATGTGGACAAAGCGAAGAATGTGATCGTCATGAAACGGTCGATGGCGGCAGGATTCGCCGGCATCGACAACCCGCTCTTCTATAATGAGAACACGAAGATGCTCTTCGGCGATGCGAAAGCAGTGCTGCAGGAGCTGGTGGCAGAGTTCAAGAAGGCGTAATCATGAAAACACTGAACGTTTAAACTGAACCGACAACGAGACGCCCCTCTGCGGCGTCTCGTTGTGTTTGGAGGATACCGGATGCCCTTCTCGATCGATCCTGTCTATATCCTGGTCCTGGCCGGCTTCGTCGGCTTCGAGATCATCAAAAAAGTAACGCCGACGCTGCATACGCCGCTCATGTCCGCGACGAATGCCATCTCCGGCATCTCCCTGGTCGGCTCGCTCGTTGCCGCCGGGAGCGATCATACGACCGGCCAGGTGCTGGGCTTCATCGCCGTCACCGCGGCGACGATCAATGTGGTCGGCGGCTTCATGATCACCGAGCGGATGCTGAAGATGTTCAAGAAGAAAGAGAGGAAGGCATGACGTACGCCATGGAGGTCGTCTACCTCTTCTCGTCCATCCTCTTCATCATGGGGTTGAAGGGACTCAGTCATCCCGAGACCGCGCGCCGCGGCATGCATATGGCGGAACTTGGGATGCTCTTCGCCATCATCGGTACGCTGGTCGGCAAAGAGATCGTCACGTGGGAATGGATCATCGCCGGGATCGCCATCGGTTCCGCCATCGGCGCAGCGATGGCCATCTTCATGCCGATGACCGCCATGCCGCAGCGGATCGCGCTGTCCCATGCGTTCGGTGCGCTGGCCGCCGTGCTGGTCGGCGTGAACGAATACATCGAGAAAGGGCATCTCGGTGAGTTATCCAACGGACTGATGAGTGCGATCGGATTCGAAGTGCTCTTTGGCGCGCTCACGGTGACCGGATCCCTGATGGCGTTCGCCAAACTCAATGAGATGATCAAAGGGGCACCGATCACCTATAAGGGACAGAACATCGTGAACATCACCCTGTTCTTCGTGACCCTCGGGATGTTCGCCTATCTGATCTTCTTCCCGTACGATTATGTGACCTTCTATTGGATGATCGGACTGTCGTTCCTGATCGGTATCTTCATCGTACTGCCGATCGGCGGCGCCGATATGCCGGTGGTGATCTCGCTGATGAATTCCTATGCCGGACTCGCCGCGGCCGCGACCGGATTCGCCATTGACAACAAGGTGCTCATCATCGCCGGTTCGCTGGACGGTTCCTCCGGCTTCATCCTCTCCATCATTATGAGCAAAGCGATGAACCGTTCCTTCACGAACGTGCTGTTCGGAGCGGTCGGCAGTCCGCAGGTGGATACCGCTGCATTGGCGGAACAGCGTCCCATCTCCCGGTTCAGCATCGAGGATACGAAGTTCGTCCTGGAGCAGGCAGAACGGGTCGTGGTCGTGCCGGGATATGGCATGGCGGTGGCACAGGCGCAGCATACGGTGCGTGAACTGAGCGATGCGCTCGAACAGCGCGGTATCCGCGTCGAGTTCGCCATCCATCCGGTGGCAGGACGCATGCCGGGGCACATGAACGTGCTGCTGGCGGAAGCGAACGTATCGTACGACCAGCTGCTGGAGATGGAAGTGATCAATCCGACCATGGATACCGTGGATGTCTGTATCGTGATCGGGGCGAACGATGTCGTGAACCCGGCCGCGCGGAGCGATAAGGGGAGTCCCATTTACGGTATGCCGATCATCAATGTGGACAAAGCGAAGACCGTCATCGTGATGAAACGGTCCATGGCGACCGGATTCGCCGGGATCGAGAACCCGCTGTTCTACGAACCGAACACGAAGATGCTCTTCGGCGACGCGAAGCATGTGATGCAGGAACTGGTCGCCGAATTCAAGAAAGTGTAACACGATGCCCGCTGCCGCAGACCGCGCCGGTGGGCATTGTTGTCTTCATCAGGAGGTACCATGCATTCGATGCTGAGATCGTTCGTTCTGCTTCTGATGGCAACGGCCATCTTCGGTTGCAACGAGAGCGTATTGAAGAATAGTCCTGCTCCTGCCGGTCCTGCCGTGGAGCGGGAGTTCCGCGGCGTGTGGGTCGCCACGGTCGGCAATATCGACTGGCCGAGCAAGCCGGGACTCTCCGTGCAACAGCAACAGGAGGAAGCGCGGGCCATCCTGGATACGGTCCGTGCGCTCAATATGAATGCGGTGGTCTTCCAGGTGCGTCCTCACTGCGATGCACTCTATCAGAGTGCGCTCGAGCCGTGGTCCTTCTATCTGACCGGCGAGCAGGGGAGAGCGCCGGAACCGTTCTACGATCCGCTGCAGTTCTGGATCGATGAAGCGCACCAGCGGGGACTGGAACTGCACGCGTGGTTCAATCCGTACCGTGCGCACCTGACGCGGGGGAATGAGATCACCGATTCTTCCATCGTGCGGAAGCGTCCCGACATCGCCAGGAAGATCAATGACGGTATGTACTGGCTCGATCCTTCTCGCCTGGCAACGCAGGACCATTCCTATGCCGTGGTGATGGATGTCGTGCGGCGGTACGATATCGACGGGGTCCATTTCGACGATTATTTCTATCCGTACAACGACGGCAAGTTCCCCGATGATGACAGCTGGGAGGAATACACTGCCGGCGGCGGCAATCTTACCCGGGAGGATTGGCGCCGTTCGCATGTGAATACGTTCATCGAACGGGTCTATCGCGGGATCAAGAAAGAGAAGAAGCATGTGAAATTCGGACTGAGTCCGTTCGGCATCTGGCGTCCGCGCAATCCTGCATCGATCGCCGGATATGACCAGTACAACATGCTCTATGCCGATGCGAAACTATGGCTCAACGAAGGATGGGTCGACTACTTCACTCCGCAGCTCTACTGGCCGGTGAACCAGGTGCCGCAGAGCTTTCCGGTGCTGCTGGGATGGTGGACGCGTGAGAATACGATGGGACGCAACCTCTGGCCCGGGATGATCATCAGCCGGCCGCGGGAAGAGAAGACCGCTGATGAGATCTTCAATCAGATCATGATCACTCGCGGGTTCGTGCCGGAGGGACCGGGGCATATCCACTTCAGCATGAAGTCATTCATGCGGGACAGCTCCGCTGTGAACAGTGCACTCCGCTATGGACCGTACAAGCGCCAGGCGATCGTGCCGGCATCGCCGTGGCTGGATGATACCGCACCTTCCCGCCCTGCGCTCACCGTTCGGCCGGGGACGGATACCATCTCAGTGGAATGGACCCATGCGGAACCGGGGGATGTCTTCCGGACCGTAGTATATCAGAGTTACAATAGCGTATGGGAATATACGATCGTGAACGGTGCGGCAGCATCGATCCAGATCCCCCGGACACGGATCACCAGAAAAGAGACACGGAACAGGAACGGTGAAACGACCGTGACAGAAACCCCCGAACGGCTGGACGCAATCTCCGTTTCTGCCGTTGACCGAATGGGAAATGAGAGCACACGCTTGCCGTACGTGATCGATCAACAACAGTAAGGGAGAATAGATGCAGCGGATCTA
>JABWAK010000226.1 GCA_013361065.1 Bacteroidota bacterium | reverse complement strand
GAACTTCTGTCCGGAACGTACGACGGTAATGGTGCATGGTCCGGAGGGATGTACAACAAAAAAGTCCTGCACCAGGTTCATCTGATCGCAGGACTTCGGAAGTGCACCTACCAGGACTCGAACCTGGAACCCACTGATTAAGAGTCAGTTGCTCTACCAATTGAGCCATAGGTGCAGAACGTCTACAAATATAGCAAGAACGGATGAATTTTCAAAACTGAAATTCGAGGGTCAGACAAAATTCTTTATGGTCCATCAGGACCAGTTGTGTAATGAACGTATCGCTCGCCTGTAGCCGGAGACCGGCGTTGACAACGAACGGATCCCCCTTCTCATTCCGGAACTGCGGGTCAAAATGGGAGGTCATCTCCATCACGAATCCCAGATGGTTGCGGAACTGTTCGAAGAACGGGAACGAGGTCACGCCGACACCGGCCCGTTTCTTATCCGCATAGAACGAGAAGGTTGAATAGTACACTTTCGGCAGAGTGACATTCGCAGCGATGAAGAGCGAGTAGCGGGAGCGTTTGAAATCGTAGCCGCTGTCCGCGATGACCGCCACCGACTGCACGGCACCGATCGCAACGGAGGTCCGGCTGAACTCGCCGACCCGCGGCAGGATCTGCAGTTTCAGTGTCGCTTCCTGACGATCCACGGACTTCCCGCGGAAATGTGCCGAGGCGCCGAGCTCGAACGGACCGGTCCGCAGGGCGTAGAACGCATCTTTCAGTTCCAGCGGAGAGAGACCGCCGTTGAGCATCAGGGAATGGTCCTCGTTGGAGATCTCGGCATTGCGCAGCGTGATCACTTTCTCCGGCGGTGCGGCATCGAGGAACTCTCCGTAGATCTTCCGCAGCAACTCCTCCTCCTTCTCCTGCAGCAGCCGGCGTTCCTCTTCGATGGTCAGCTTCTCCTTGCTGGTCCGGATCTGCTCCTTCTGCTGCTCCTCATCGAGTTTGTTCAGCGCTTTCTGCAGCCGGAGGTCCTCCATCCGCTTCTCCTCTTCCATCTTGTTCCGCAGCTTCATCAGCACGATCTCCCGCTCGATGTGCCACCGCACGAGGGAATCGTACTCCTCCGTGCGGTACCGGATCAGTGCAAAGAAGGTGTGTGCAGCGGTATCGACGAAGCGTTCGGTGATGGTGATGCCTTTCAGACTGACATCCGAGACGAGCTGCATGGAGATCGTGGTCGCGTCGGAGAATTCCTTCCCTTCTTCCGATACTTCGCGCTGGAAGACGCTCTTCACATTCACTTCCACCGTGCGTGAGAATTCGATGAAGGCGCGGGTATCGGCCTCATCCTGAGAGACGGCGGAAGAACCGATACCGGCATAGTATCCGCTGCCGATGGAATTACGCTGGGTGTTGGTCCATTCCGGTCTCTGCTGTGCCTGCATGCGGATGCTCAGCTGCAGAAGGAGGACAAAGATGAGGATCGAAACTCGACGGGTCATAATAAAAAAAGCCCAGGGGAAATGTCCCATGGGCTGAGTAAGACGTACGACGCTTCTGTATTACGGATTGGTCTGCGGTGCGGTCTGCGTCGGGATCTGCGGCGCGGGGACGGTGGTCGTCTGTCCGCTCTGGATGACGCTCTCCTGCGTCTTCCCTTTCCCAGGGAGGAAGAAGAGGTTCACGACCAGGGCGATCACGATGAACGCGGTGGCAAGATAGGTCGTGGATTTCGAGAGGAAATCGGATGCACGGCGGACACCGAACACGGTGCCGATATTGCTTCCGCCCATACCGGCGGCAAGTCCGCCCCCTTTGCTGTTCTGCATCAGAATGACAAGGATCAGCAGCACGGCGATGACGATCTCAATGAGAACTAAAGTGAAGTACATTGTGTTCCTATTGTTATTGGAATGATGACGATGAACAAATCTAAAAAGAAAATAGCAAAAAAGAGCTCAATAATCAAGACAATGCCGATATGATGTTCCGTCTCACCGCCATTCTCATCGTTCTCCTGCTGCAATTGTTCTTGTATCTCAGACTGCGGTCGTATATTATTGAGAAGCGAACGCTCCCCCGGTCCGCCGGACCTGTTGCGCTCGGTCTGTTCCTGTTCTTCAATATACCGGTCCCTGTCGTGATGAGCTATTTTTGGAGTCTCACGCATCTTCCTGCATGGGTGATGACGGTCCTGATGCCGCTCTTCATCTGGCATATTGCAACTTTTTTCATCGCATTGGCGTTAGGAAGTCTGTTGCTCCTCCGGCTCCCCTTCGTGCTGGCGTTACGAACGGCGATGCTGCATCCAACCATCCGTACACAGGTGACTACTATGAAGGAAACCCCGAACTTCCAGCGCTTCGATGCTTCCCGCCGCTCATTCCTCGAGAAAGGGGTTATCGGTCTCTCAGCCTATTCCTTCGTCGGTGCGACGGCCGGTGCGGTCTCGAGCGGTGAATTCGAGATCACGCGGCGGACGATCATCATTCCCGGCCTGCCGGAGCAGTTCAAGGGATTCACCATCGGGATGATGAGCGATATCCATTCCAGCATCTTCATGAACCGGGAGGATATGAGCGCGTATGTGAAGGAGATGAACGGACTCAAGACGGATATGATCGTGGTGACCGGCGATTTCGTGAACAGCAAAACCGAGGAGGTCTACCCGTTCGCCGAAGCGTTCTCGGAACTGCAGGCGGCCCACGGGGTGTACGGATGCCTGGGCAACCATGACTTCTTCACGAAGAATGTCGATATGGTCGCAAAGAAGATAGATGAGTGCGGCGTGAAACTGCTCCGCAATGACGCCGTGAAGATCGTCAAAGGGGATTCCTATTTCAATCTGCTCGGCGTGGATGATATCGGCAGGAACATGCAGCCGGATGAGTACTTTGCCAAAGCCCTGGCATTCGCAAAGAATGATCAGCCGAAGATCCTCCTCTGCCATAAGCCCTACTACTTCCAGCACGCCAAGGACCTCGGTATCGCGCTGACGCTGAGCGGACATACGCACGGCGGACAGATCGTTTTCGGTACGGTGGAACGGACTCCGATCTCGCTGGCAGCACTCGCCTCCAAGTACGTCTCCGGTCATTACATGCTCGGCGATTCGAATCTGTATGTGAACAACGGCATCGGATACACCGGCATCCCGGTCCGCGTGAACTGCCCGGCGGAACTGACGGTGCTGACGCTGGCATAGCGTTTTTCCCTTTGAAATTCGGACGTGTTTTCTCTATATTCACTGCGTAGTTCACCGCACGAATATCACATTAACACGTCCGTATGGAAGTCACCCAACAGCAAGCACCGCAGAATACAGGATGGATCGAGGTCGTGGCAGGCTGCATGTTCAGCGGCAAGACCGAGGAACTCATCCGCCGCCTCCGCAGGGCGCAGATCGCCCGCCAGAAGGTCCTGATCTTCAAACCCCGCATCGACAACCGGTACTCCTCCAATCAGATCGTCTCCCACAACACGCAATCGCTCGAATCCATCGTCATCGATAAGGCCGAGGACATCCTGCTCCACGCGAAGGATGCGCAGGTGATCGGCATCGATGAAGTGCAGTTCTTCGACATGTCCATCGTCGGCATCTGCAACAAGTTGGCCGATGAAGGGAAACGGGTGATCGTGGCAGGACTGGACCAGGATTACCGCGGTGTACCGTTCGAACCGGTCCCGCAGCTGTTGTCCGTTGCCGAGTACATCACCAAGACGCTCGCGATCTGTGTGGTCTGCGGTAATCCGGCGGACCGGACACAGCGGAAGATCGCGAATGCGGACCGTGTGGTGGTCGGAGCGGCCGATTCGTACGAGGCACGCTGCCGGAAGTGCCATTACATCCCGGATTAAGCGACGCTGAATCCCGTCACCACTCCGGAACGGGATCAGATATTCCATCACTTTACCCCATCACTCTATGGATATCATCTCCGTTCTGCGCGGGATCGGCGGCGTCGGGTTCATCATCCTGATCGCATATCTCTTCTCCAATAACAAGAAGCAGGTCAACTGGTCGCTGGTCGCCAAAGCATTCGGCATCCAGCTGACCTTCGCCATCTTCATCATCCACAGCATCACGCTCCGCTCCTGGTTCTGGCCGCTGGGTCTGCTGAAGGATGTCATCGACGGCATCGGTGCCGGCGTGGTGGCGCTCCTCAATTACACGCTGGTCGGCGCGCAGTTCGTGTTCGGCAATCTGGCGGTCAATTCCGGTGAGAGCTCTCTGGGATTCTTCTTCGCTTTCCAGGTGCTGCCGACGATCATCTTCGTCT
>JABWAK010000225.1 GCA_013361065.1 Bacteroidota bacterium | reverse complement strand
AGCCGTACAACGGGACCTGCACCTGTACGCTGAACTCCTGCTGGTCCAACAGATTGATGTACGCATCGCCGAAAGTGTTCGCCTTCTGGTTCAGACCGATGTTCGCGAAGACGGACATCGACAGCGAATGCGCCGATGAGGTCTGCCGCACATTCCGCTCCGCCGTCAGCTTCTGCACCTCGAAATCGATCACATCGCTGCGGTACCGTTCTGCATAGGCAACAGCGGAGGCCGGCTCCACGGCTGTCAGCGGGATCGTTTCGGTCGGCACCACCCGGATGGGCCGGGGATCTTTCACACCGATGCTGTGCCGGAACAGCTCCAGCGCGCGGTCGAACTCGATCGTGGCATTCTCAAACTGCGTCTTGGCATTCAGGAATGCCAGCTCGCTCTGCAGCAGGTCGTTCTCCGCGATCTTCCCTACATTGAACCGGCCTTTGGACATCTGGAACAGCGTGTCGTTGATTGCCAGGTTGAGCAGCGCATTGTTCACATTCATGCTGGCAAGGTAATAGCCGAAGAACCGTCCGGTGATGTCGATCGCTGCATCCTCCATCGCTTCCACGAACTCACGGCGGGAGGATTCATACCCCAGGTCCTGGATCTCCGAATCCCAAGCCGAGGTATTGATCGAGAAGAGCGATTGACGGACGGAGAGTGTCAGCGGGGTGGACCGGTACACGGCGCTCTTCGTCTCTAGATTGTCCAGCCGGTTCAGCCGGGAATAGAGGGAGATCTCGGTGTTGGTCCAGGGGACCTTCTGCAGCAGGGCAAGGGAGAGGGAGGATTGCGCCTGGCGCTGCAGCAGGAAGGAATTGCTCCCGTCCGGCTGGGTGATGCTGTTGATGGTCCGGATGAACTGCGGTGCATCCGCCTGAAGGGAGAGCTGCGGCAGGAATCCGGCGGTGAACGCACGGTACCGCTCCTCCTTACTTCGGTATGCGGAACGCGCCATCGCTGCGAGCGGCCCGTTCTCCTGTCCCATTCGGATGCTTTCGGAGAGCGACAGGGTGAGCGTATCCTGGGACAGTACCGGGGAGACGACGGCCGCGAAGATGAACAGCAGGTGCCATCGGCGGAAGGAACGGCAGCAGGTTCGGAGTTTATTCATAACGCAGGGAAAGGATGACATCCTGATCTGCCGCTTTCTTTGCCGGGAAGTAGCCGAAAGCGATGCCGATCGTGATGGAGATGGCGAACGAAATGATGATAGAGAGGAGCGAGACGATCGTCTGGATGCCGGCCGTGTACTCGATCACGAAACTGATCGTGAATCCGAGGATGATGCCGACGATGCCCCCTGTGACGCTGATGGTGGTCGCTTCGGAGAGGAACTGCATCGTGATATCGCTGCGCGTGGCCCCCACCGCCCGCCGGATGCCGATCTCCTTCGTCCGTTCCATCACCGACGCGAGCATGATGTTCATGATCCCGATACCGCCGACGATCAGGGAGATGGAGGCGATGGCGCCGAGCACGATGTTGAAGATCTCCTTCGTCCGCTGTTCCTGTTTCAGCAGTTCCTCCGGGACGGTCACCGAGAAATCGATCACGCCATTGTGGCGGCGCTGCAGCATCCGGCTGATGATCTCCGCCAGAGGACGGATCTGGTCCGTCTCAGCCACCCGCACGACAAGCCGGTCCAGCTGGTGGTAATTGACCGCTTTCTTCTGCTGTTCATCCTCGCCGTCATTGTTGTTCCCGTCCCGCGCCGCGTTCTGAATATCCCGGCGGGTGACGAGCGAGCGGTTCTTGTACCGGAGCAGCACGGTGTTGACCGGTGCGTAGATATCGAAATTATAGTCCCGCAGCCCCAGATGCTGGATGTTCTGTTTGGTGACGTTCCGTTCCTTCATCACGCCGATCACCGTCAGCCACAGTTTGCCGCATTTGATCTGCTTCCCGATCGGGTCCTCACGTGAGAAGAACTTCACTTTGATCCCGTGACCGATGATGGCCACCGGGAGGGAACGGTCAAGGTGGGTGGAGGAGAAGTACGATCCCTGTTCGAGGGGGAACTCGGCAGGATTGAAGAATGTGGAATCGATGCCGACGAGTTTCGTGGAACGTTTCAGACCCTGCCGGATGGCGACCGTCTCCAGGACGATCTCCGGGCTGACCGCTTCGATGCCCGGGATCGCGGCCAGGATGCTCTTCGCATCCTGCAGGTTCAGTCCGGGGGAGAACTTCTTCTTCTCGCTCTTGGTCTTATCGCTCGTCTCATCCACCTCGCCTTCTTCCTGTTCGATGATCGGGGTGATGATGATGTTGTTCGTGCCGAGCAGTTTCATCTGGTCGAGGATCTCCTGCTGCGCACCGCGGCCGATGGCGAGCATGGAGATGACCGAGGCGACACCGAAGACGATGCCGAGGGAGGTCAGACCGGAACGGAGTTTGTTCCGGGTGATCGCTTCGAATGCGGTGAGAAGGTTGCTGACCAGTGCCCGCGACGGAGTGAGCACGGAAAGAGTCCACCGAACGCCCCGTCCGATCACGACGGGACCTTCAGCGAACGCAGTTTAAGCTCGGCGGCATCCGGCGGCGGGGAAAGATAGACCTCATCCGATTCCGAGACCCCCTGCAGCACGACCGCTGCATTGTCGTTCTGGAGTCCCAGCTTCACTTCCTGTTTGTAACTGCTGCCGTTCTTCACATAGACGAAGGTCGTTGAATCCTGCGTATGCACCGCCTCCAGCGGGATGGAGAGGACATTCGGGAGTTTCGCCACGGTGATCTCATTGGCAGTGGTCATGGCGGGACGGAGCGTCGTGTCCCGGTCTTTGATGATGATCCGCACTTCGAACACTTTGGAATCGGAGTTGGGACGCTGTTCACCGATATTCGCCACCTGTGTGACCGTTCCGGAGAGCTTCTTGTTCGGATCGGCATCCAGCCGCAGCGTCACGTCCTGTCCTGTGACGATCTTCTGGATGTCCACCTCGTTCACATAGGTGATCGATTCCATCATCGTCAGATCCGGCAGCGTCGCCACGGTCGGTTCCCACGGACTCACCGTCGCGCCGACCACCTTCTTCTTGCCGTTCCATTCACGGGCATAGACGACCATACCGTCCGCCGGTGCGAGGATGGTGAATTGCATCATCACGGCACGGAGCGTCTCCATCTTCTGCCGCTCCTTCAGCAGATCCGCCTCCACCGCCTGGATCTTGGCGATGGATTGACGAGTCTTGGTAACATAATTCTTCTTGGCCTGGGCGATCGTCCGTTCCGTCCGGTCATAATCGATCTGCGCCTGCCGCCGCACTGCCGGAGCTTCGTAGGAGGACTGGTCGAGTACGATCTTCTTCTCCTCCAGCCCAAAGACCAGGTTCACCAGTTCATCGCGTGCCTGGGAGAGCGCCAGGGTGCTGTCCAGCACCGCCTGCGTGAACTGAGCCTCCAGTTTCTGCACCGAGAGCTCCGATTCCTTCAGGCGGTTGGCGATCTCCGCCTTGTCGAGCTCTGCCACGAACTGACCCTGTTTCACTACTGTCCCCTCGGCGATCAAGTTAGAGATCTTCATCTGCCAGATACCGGCGGCCCGGGCTTGCTCAGGACCTTTGATCTCGATGGAATTCTTCGCCTGCAGCTCGCCGGTCGTGACGATGGAAACGATGAAATCACCTTTGACGGGGGCGACAAGGATATCACGGGCGGAACTGCTTCCCCCGAATGCTGTCAGATACAATATGAAAAGGAGGAATCCTCCCGCTGCGGAACCGGCAATGATCCGTTTCCTCTTCGGCAGGGAGATGAAATAGGTGATGGGGTTGGGGATGGTCATGTCAATGGATGGTTGTGTCTCGGTTGGACCCTGCAATTCGCAGGAAAGTTGGGTCCGTTTTCGGTGAAAAAGGTAACGAAGGGTCCCTTGGAAAGCAATATACGATTGTCACGAACATAGGGGTTGGACGAATGAAAAAGGCATTTCGTTCTCCGAAATGCCTTTTATATTGCGCAATTGTTCGTGCGTCAACCGGCGAACCGGACCTTCTTCTTCGCTTCGTCGCTCATCATGGAGGGGTTCCATGCCGGCTGCCAGACGATCCGGACATCCGCATCGGCAACACCGGGGAGTGCGGCGACCCGTTCGCGGACATTGTTCGCGATCTGGGTGGAAAGACCGCAGCCTTGGGAAGTGAGCGTCATTTTCACCCCGACCCAATCATCGATGATCTTCACGTCATAGACCAGTCCGAGATCGACGATGCTCACCGGGATCTCCGGGTCATACACATCCTTCAATGCAGCATAG
>JABWAK010000224.1 GCA_013361065.1 Bacteroidota bacterium | reverse complement strand
AAGGAGGAGCGTAGCTCTTCCGCTGCTGAAGCACTGACGGTGCTCGGGGATCCGGTCAGTGCGTCCCCGCCGGTGGTGCCGCCGGAAGGCCGATCGTCGTTCCGGACCTATCTTCGTGCCGGGGCGTTAGTCGTCATGATCGTGTTCGCTGTCCTCATCGGCCGTACGATGTTCTCCGCCGGTGATGGACCGGTACCGCAGGAACAGCAGCTCGCCAGTGGTCCGTCCGTTGAAGCCGTACCGGAGACGACTGCTGCGGTCCATGATACCGGTGCCGCGCAGCATTCCGTACCGTCGTTCCGCCGTGAGCAGCAGAGTGTCGTTCCATCCGTTGTGCCGGTACGGCAGGATTCAGGGACGATGTTTCTGACCAGTTCGCCGTGGGCGAAGGTCTTCATCAATGAACGCCAGATCGGTGAGACACCGCTGAGTGCTCCGGTGCTGCTGCCGGCAGGGAAGTATACGGTGATGTTCACCAATCCATCCTTCGATCCGATCGTGCGGACCGTGGTCGTAGAAGCAGGGAAGGAGATCGCGGTCAACGGTGATTTCATCGGAACAGCCGGGTATCTGCAATGTGTGGTGAAGCCATGGGCCGAGGTGTTTGTGAATGAAGTGTACAAGGAGACGACACCGTTCTCCAAACCATTGATGCTCTCACCCGGAAAGTACACCGTCCGGCTGCAGAATGCAGCGTTCCCTGATATCATCCGCGAAGTGATGGTCAGGTCCGGCGATACAACCACTCTCACGGTCACATTCACACCATGAAGAACATCTCCGCCATACTCCTCCTGTTCGTGGTGCTCTGCGCACCGGCTGTGCGTGCGCAATCGACGGCCGTCGATTCATCCCTTCAGACCATCGAAGCGGCGTACACCAACGGGCAATACCTGACCGCAGAGTTGGAAGCCCGCCGGTTGATGGAGTCCTCCGGTATCTCCGACTCTGCCGTTGTGCAGGCGGAGAAGTGGATCGCATTTGCGCTCATCGCTCAGGGCAAGACGGTCCCCGCCAGGGAGCGGTTTCTTTCATTGCTGCAGAAGGATGAGAGTTTCGATTTGGACCGGCTGCTCACCTCACCGAAGATCCTGACGGTCTTCAGCGATGCCCGTGCCCGGTTCACGGCACAGCGTCGGAATGCTCTTTCCGACTCGCTGCAGCATATCGGGAACAGCGGTATTGCACCAGCGCAGACCGTCACTGTCAGAACGATCATCTTTCCGGGATGGGAGCAGCTGCATCAGGGGAGGACCATTCCGGGCTCCGTCTTCCTTGGAGCGGGTGCTGTGACGCTGTCGTCCGGTATCATCTTTGAATTCCTCCGGTCCGATGCCCGGCAGAAGTATCTTGCAGCCTCTGCTCCGGCCGAGATCCAGTCAACATACTCCACCTATAATAATTACCGGAAAGCTGAGATCTATTCCTTTGCCGCATTCGCCGCGGTCTATCTGCTCTCAGAGATCGATGTGTTCACAGCGCACGATCTGACCGTTTCGGTGCGGAGTTCACAGGAAGGGAATCATTTTCTTTCCTTTTCCGCAGGTTTCTGACGATGTTTCTTCTGCAATCCGTGCATCTGCTATGCATGCTTTGCATAGCCTGTTGTTCAAAAACCTTCGAAAATTATCAAAAATAGCCAATTTCCTTGTGGTACAAGTATTGCAAGGTTATGAGATGTCGTTCTCACATTCACCAATACTCCTGCGGACGGGGTTCCGTCCCTGTCCGCAGGATGTTCTATTGATGGACCGGGAACAATCAGTGTAGCTCAGACATCAATACAGGAGTACTTATGAACAAACGACTTACCATCTTGTTGCTGGCGTTGCTCGGTGCGGTCCTTTTCCTGGCCCACACCACTCATGCTCAGATGAAGCTGAGTGTGACAAAGATCGAGATGAATGGTGAGGTGAAACTGAAATGGAGCAAAGCGACCGGTGCCACCGGCGCGACCATGTATACCGTGTATCGGGCGATGGTCGCCGATACAGGATTCATCTCCGTTGTCACCACTCCTGATACCTCGTATGAGGACCATGTCCCTCCGGTGATGTCACCGATGCCGCAGGCGTATGTGTATAAGGTCGTTGCGAAGACCGGTCTGACGATAGAGACCAGCAATCTTGCTTACGCAACGGTCCCGGGATTTCCTGCGATCGGCGGGTTCCGTCTGGAGGGGCGCGTGGACCATGGTCAAGTGAAACTGAACTGGCAGCAGCCGGTGATCGGCGGGGTGGTCCGCTATGACGTGTACAGAGGGAAGGCCGGAGCCGGTGTCGAAACGCATGTCAGGATCGATTCCACCACGTCGCTCACATCTGTGACGGCAGTTCCCGCGTCCGATGGGTCCGGCGGTTACACGACCTACATCTTCTATGTCAAAGCGATCCTGACCGGCGGCACTGTGGTGGTCAGCACGACGGTCCAGCTGACGATCTATCCTTCCACGATGCGGGATGAGGTGAAGTTCATCTCCCAGCCGGTGCTGTACGCTCAGAAGGATGTGCAGTATCAGTACACCGCAAAGGCGGTCTCCTCCGATCCGACTGCGGTCATCCGGTACTCGGCCGATCTGGCGGCGAACTCACTCGGCCTGACCATGAAGATCGATTCGGTCACCGGTGTCCTCACCTGGACCCCGGCGGTGAAAGGGATGTTCAAGATCGTACTGTTCGCCCGTTCTTCGAAAGGGGGAGCGGCGAAACAGGAGTTCACACTGACGGTCTCCGGCGGGAACGGTGTGATGCAGGGGAAGATCTCGGACAAGGCGAACGTCGGTATCCCGAATGTGATCGTGGAACTCTACAAATCGGAGAATAACAGTTCGTTGTTCTATGTCTATTCCGCCAAGACCGATGCGAACGGCAACTACCGCATCAACCGGATCGATCCGGGCAATTACAAGGTCCGCGCGAATTCACCCTCCATGAAGTATCAGAGCGCATGGTACGATACCGCACGCGAGGTCTCCCAGGCGAAGATCGTGATGGTGCCGGACTCCAGCATGGGAGTAACGCAGGTTTCCATGAAGCTGCGTGATGGGTTCCCGCCGGTGTCGTTCCGTACCATCAGCGGAACGGTGACCGATACGGCCGGATTCGCCATCGATCATGCGGAAGCACGCGTCGTGTTCGTCCGCGTGGAGTTCGCACTGAACATCGCCGGCGGCATGGGTGGCGGTCTCGAGAATTTCCGTAAGTATTTCGACCTGAACCGGCACGGTGATTTCCGGATGGAAGGGAACTCCGAGTTCGTGTTCAAAGCGAAGATCGACAGCCTGGGCGGATACACAGTGGCACTCCCGCCCGGCGGCTATATCGCCTTCGCCCGTGCCAACGGGTATGCGGTCGAGTATTACCATGAACAGTCGAATATGCTGTCGGCCAATGTGATCCGTGTCGTCAATGACACATCGGGAATCAATTTCACCCTCTCCCCGCTTCCTCCGGTGGTGCTGGGAGCGATCTCCGGCAGCGTCTTGGATACGGTCTCCGATGTTCCGGTCATGGCCCGCGTCATCGCGTTCCGGGACGGCTGGCGCTTCAATGACCAGCACCGCATCGGCAAGGTGTATGTGACCGATACCGATTCGCTCGGCGGGTACACGATCAGCGATGTGCTGCCGGGGAATTACGTGGTCATGGCGGTGCCGCTCGGCAGCTATGCACCGGCGTTCTATTCTGCCGATACGGCGAACTACCGCTGGAAGAAGGCGTCGAAGGTCGAAGTGAACGGGAGCACCGTTGACAATATCAATATCTATGTGCGTCCGCTGGGGGTGTATGCCAGCGGGTACACTTCGATTGTTGGAACAGTGTCTGTGAACGGGAACGGGATAAGCGGTTCGCAGCGTTCCGGTGCGATTGTCTTCGCGCTCCGCAACAATCAGATCGCCGGGTACTCGTTCACCAATGCCGAAGGACAGTATATGATCAATGGTCTCGCACCGGGTTCATATTCGGTCTTCGTCGATAAAGCAGGATTCGAAGAATCGATGACGGCATCGGTCTCCGCCTCGTACGATGTGAGCGGGAATCCGCAGAACGGTTCAGCGAACTTCAGTCTGAACGCGGTGATGGGGGTGACGACCATTACCACGGCTGTGCCGGAACAGTTCATGCTGGAACAGAACTATCCTAATCCGTTCAATCCGTCAACAGAGGTCAGATATCAGACATCAGAAGTCAGTCACGTTCTGCTGACAGTATATGATGTCCTTGGGAGGGAAGTGGCGACACTTGTGAATGAAGTGAAACCGGCAGGAAGGTATTCTGTCACATTCAACGCAGAAAAAGTTTCAAGCGGAGTGTACTACTACAGGC
>JABWAK010000054.1 GCA_013361065.1 Bacteroidota bacterium | reverse complement strand
CAGTTCCGCGATCATCTCGGTTGCTTCCGGCCCGATGATGTGCGCCCCGAGCAGTTCTCCGTACTTCGCGTCGAAGATCAGCTTGACCATCCCTTCCGTCTCGTTCAGCGCCAGCGCCTTGCCGTGCGAACGGAACGGATACCGTCCCACTTTGATCTCCTTGCCCGCCGCACGTGCCTTCTCCTCCGTCATGCCGACGCTCGCCACCTGCGGCTGGCAGTAGGTGCAGCCAGGGATGTTCTCGTAATCCACCGCATGCGGATGCTTGCCGGCGATCGCTTCGACGCAGACGATCCCTTCGTGAGAGGCCTTGTGGGCCAGGCACGGGGGACCGGCGACATCGCCGATGGCGTAGATGCCGTCGATGTTCGTCTTCAGATGCTTGTCGACCTTGATGAACGATTTCTCAGTCTTCACGCCGAGCGCTTCCAGGCCGAGGTTCTCGATGTTCCCCTGCACGCCGATGGCGCTCAGGACGATATCCGCTTTGATCTCCTTCACACCATCCTTGTTCGAATACTTCACGGTCGCTTCCTTGCCGGGCGTGACGCTCTCCACCTTGGTCTCCGTGAGGACCTCGATGCCCGACTTCTCGAAATTCCGGCGGAGCACTTTGGTGATCTCGCGGTCCTCGATCGGCAGCAAGCTGTCCAGCATCTCGATGATGGTCACCTTGGTGCCGTACGCATTGTAGATGTACGCGAACTCCGAACCGATGGCGCCGGAACCGATGATGACCATCCGCTTCGGTGCTTCCGGCAGCACCATCGCTTCGCTGCTGGTGATGATCTGCTTGTAGTCCACCGGGATGTTCGGCAGGATGCGCGGACGCGCACCGGTCGAAACGATGATATGCTTCGCGTTCACACGTTCCTTCTTCCCTGCGGCGTCGTACTCCACCACTCCTTTGGCGACGATCTTCGCCGTGGCGTAGACATGCTCCACCTTGTTCTTCTTGAAGAGGAACTCGATCCCCTTGGAACTCTTCGCGGAGATATCGCGGCTCCGTTTCACCGCCTTGGAGAAGTCGGCCTTCAGGTTGTCGTACGAGAATCCGAAATCCTCCGCATGCTTGAATGTGGTGAGCACTTCGGCGTTCTTGATGAGCGCCTTCGTCGGGATGCATCCCCAATTCAGACAGACGCCGCCCAGTTTATCCTTCTCCACCACCAGTGTTTTCAGTCCCAACTGTCCGGCACGGATGCCGGCGACATATCCGCCCGGTCCGCCTCCGATGATGACCACATCGTATTGTTTCTCAGCCATGGTTTTCCTCTTGATTGAATGGAAATTAGATATCGTAACTCGGTGTCCCTGCCTCCTCCGGCTGTGTCCGCACCGGTTGTGCGGACGGTACCAGCCAATAATAGGCGGACCGTGCAGCACCGAACAGGATGAACAACGCGAAGAGATAGAACAATGCCTCCCCTTTGGTGAAAAGGATCAGGAGCAGGGAGAAGACAAAAGAGATGGTGCGCACCGGATGCTTCCGGAGCTCTTTCGAGGAGAGTTTGGGGAGCGTGTCATATTTGATCTTGCTCACCATGATCAGCGACAACGCCACGCAGAGCGGTGCGAGCATCACTGCGGCGGTCCCTTCCAGCCGCTGTCCGTCCACCATGAACGTGAGCAGATACGAGACCACGGCAAAGGCGCTGGAGGGAATCGGGAGTCCGGTGAAATAGTCCTTGTCGAATCCGACCAGCTGCACATTGAACCGCGCCAGCCGGATGCCGCCCATGATCATCAGCAGCGAACTGATGATAAGGCCCCATTCCTGATAATGATGAAGGTGGACCTTGTAGACGAGGAAGGCCGGAGCGGCGCCGAAGGAGACGACATCAGAGAGGGAGTCGATCTCCACGCCGAACTGGCTGCTGGATTTGGTGAGACGTGCCATCATCCCGTCCAGCGCGTCGAACAGGCCGGCCAGCAGGATGAAATAGGACGCGTTGACGAATGCTCCTTCGCTCGCCTGCACGATGGAGAGCAGACCGCAGAACATGTTCAGCACGGTGAACAGCGTAGGGACGACTGCGCGGGTGATCCTCACTTCCACTCCGCGATGACCGTTTCGCCGGCGACCGTCTTCTGATTCATCACAACCTTGATCTCTGCATGCTTCGGCACATAGATATCGACCCGGGAGCCGAATTTGATCATGCCGAACCGCTTCCCGCGTTCCATGGAGTCCCCCACTTTCAGATCGGCCACGATGCGACGCGCGACGAATCCGGCGATCTGCTTGAAGAAGACCTTGCCGTAGCTGTTCTCCATGCCGATATGGGTCTGTTCGTTCTTCAACGAGGCCTTATCCTCGAACGCCGCGAAGTACTCTCCCTTCACATATTCGTAGTATCCGACCGTACCGGAGATGGGATTCCGGTTGACATGCACATTCACCGGGGACATGAAGATACAGACGAGTTTCGAATCCCCTTTGATATACCGCTCTTCCACCACTTCCTCGATCTTGATCACCGTACCGTCAGCCGGCGAAAGGATGAGATGGTCACCGGCAGGAGGTGTCCGTTCCGGGTCGCGGAAGAAGTTCAACGTGAAGACGAACAGGATCGCCGAAACGGCGATGAGCAGTGATTTTACAATGACCTGGTCGATGAAGTAATACGCTCCGAGTCCAAGGATCACGCAGAACAGGACCACAGAGAAGAACACATCATACCCGTAATCAGTAATCAAGATTGTCAGCTCCGGAATTGCTATGGAATTCGTTGTTATGGATGTTGGAAGAAGAACAATTGGTCGTAAAATTACCGAAAAAATGAGGCAAAGTCAATCTTGCATATTTTCGATAGTTTTGCTACTTTATGTAAGAAAATTATTCAACCTATGATGATTACTCCCTGGAAATTCATAACGTATAAGAAAAAAGCTTACAGCATTTTTGCTCAACACTGAAAAACGTCCCGGCATTCCAACGGGACTTTTTTTTTGCCGGGGACTGAATCCAACACGTGAAGATCGCGCAATTCCACACAGCATTCGAGGCCATCGCTCCCGCTTCCATCGCCTGGAAGGGTGATAACATCGGGCTGCTCATCGGCCGGCCGGAACGCGCGATCACGAATGTCCTTGTGGCGCTCGATCTGACGGAAGCGGTGATCGCCGATGCGGTCCGCAAACGTGCGAACCTGATCATCACGCACCATCCGGCAGTGTTCCATCCATTGAAGAATATCACACCGTCGTCATCGGCAGGCACACTGGCGCTGGAAGCGATCGAACGGAACATCGCGGTGTATGCCGCCCATACGAATCTGGACAGTGTGCGATGGGGTGTCAATTTCTCGCTTGCCTCGGTGCTGGGGCTGCAGAATGTGCGGATCCTCTCCCCCATCGACGGAAGTTTGACCAACATCACGGTCTTTGTTCCTGCCGCGCATACTGACGCGGTGGCGGATGCGATGCACAGCGCCGGAGCCGGGATGTTCGAGAAATATGATACGTGCAGTTTCCGCAGCGACGGGACCGGAACATTCCGCGGCAATTCAGGAGCATCCCCCTTCATCGGCACTGTTGGAAACGTTGAACGCGTGCAGGAAGTTCGCCTGGAGATGCTCTGTGCACAATGGAAAGTGAAGAGCGTCCTTTCGGCAATGCTGAAAGCGCATCCATACGAGGAAGTGGCCTACACCGTCACACCGATCTCCAACCGGAACACCGAGTATGGACTCGGGGCGATCGGCGAGCTGCCGGCGGCGATGGGACAACAGGCATTCCTGACCATGGTGAAGGAACGGCTGCAGACACCGGCGGTCCGCTACAGCGGGCACTCCCGCACCATCCGGCGCGTCGCCGTGTGCGGCGGATCCGGCAGCGAGTTCATCCGCGATGCGGCGGCACAGGGGGCCGATGCCATGGTGACAGCGGATTGCAAGTATCATACATTCCAGGAACATGAACAGTCGCTCCTGCTCGTCGATGCAGGACATTATGAGACCGAGGTGGTCGTCCTCCCGGCTCTGGCGGACGTGGTCCGGTCGATCCTGAAGACCGGGCGGCATACCGGAAAAGTTTTCATCACTAAGACACGCACCAATCCCGTACATATCTTTTAAGCAAGGAGTTCCCTTTGGAAGAAACACTTCGGTTATTGTATCTTTTACAGAGAGTCGACAGCAATCTTGATGACGTGGAAGAAATGAAAGGCGACCTGCCGGAAGCAGTGAGAACGCTGAAGGAGGAGATCGCTGAACTGGACGGCAAAGCGGCAGCGAAACAACAGTACATCGATGAGTTCGTCGCCACCCGCAACAAAGCGGACAACGACATCAAAGATTTCGAAGAGAAATTGAAACGGTACAAGGAACAGCAATACCAGGTCCGGAACAACAAGGAATACGACGCCATCACGAAGGAGATCGAGTTCGCCGAGGAATCGGTTCGCACGCTCACCAGACAGTTCGAGGATTTCGAGAATCAGATGTCCGTGGCGAAGAACGAACTCGAGGAGTTCAACGGACGCCTGAGCGAGCTTAACGAGGTCCTGAAGGAGAAGGCGGCAGAACTCTCCGTGGTCTCGAAGGAGACCGAGGATGAGGAACTGAAGTACAACCATGAGCGCGAGAAGATCGTTGCCCGTCTGGACAAGGAGATCCTCGCCCGGTATGCAAAGATCCGCTCCGGCCGCGGCAAAGCGGTCTCCACCATCCGGAAGAACTCCTGCAGCGGCTGCGGCAACCGCGTCCCTCCGCAGCACATCATGGAGATCCGGCGCAACGACCGTATCTATCTCTGTCAGCACTGCGGACGCATCATCGTCTCCGATGAACTGGCGCAGACCGCCACTGCCGGTCAATGAGACTCCATGCCTGGACCGACGGCGCCTCCCGGGGGAATCCCGGCGAGGCGGCGATCGGGATCATCATCAAACAGGAGGACGGGACCGTCGTCGCCACGAAGAAACGGTACCTCGGCACAGCTACGAACAATGTGGCTGAATACACCGCCCTGCTGGAGTGCATCGCGCTGGTGCGTGAAGCAGAAACTTTCCGCTGCACCGAACTTGTTGTTCAGACGGACAGCGAACTGATGGCCCGACAGCTGAACGGGCAGTATAAAGTGAAGGATGCCGGACTGAAAGTGCTGTTCGACGACGTGAAACGGTCCCTGGCCGGCGCTCCCTTCACCTTCACCATCCGCCATATCCCCCGCTCCCTCAATAAGGAAGCGGATGCACTGGCGAACGAAGCGATCGATACCAACGTGCGGAAGGCTCAATGACAATATTCTTCATCATCAATACCATTCTGATGATGCTGGTCCTTCGCTCCTGCGAACGGACCGTCCGAGTGTTTAATTCATCATCTATTCATTCCCATCAGCGAGATGTTGTGCACAGCCAACAAGTTGCCGCGGTTCGCCAGGCAATCGCTGTAATTCTTTCACGAATTATGGAGGAAAGTCCGAACTCTTTCCCGCTGCGCCGATAGGCGCGGCAGGATGGACACAGTGCCGGATAACATCCGGGGTCCCGGTCCGCCGGGATACGGAAAGTGTCACAGAGAATATACCGTCCCTGCGGCAACGCGGGGATAAGGGTGAAAAGGTGCGGTATGCAAGCAAGCGTACTTAATGTAAGAGCGCACCGCGGCGCCAGTAATGACGCCGGTCCGAAAGGATCCCGTGAAAACGGGACACGACAAACCCCACTGAGAGCAAGACCGCGTAAGTTTCGTTTCCCGTCCGCGGGAAGAGAGATGTCCACTCAATTCTTCACCGAGACGAAACGGGTAGGTCGCTAGAGCCGTACAGCAATGTGCGGCCCAGAGAAATGATTGCCTCCGCTGCTCCGGCAGCGCAGACAAAATTCGGCTTATCGGCGCGCCCGGTACTTTGTTGGCTGTGTGCAGTATCAGAGGAATGGAAGATGCATTCTCTCACACGATATCGGTCCAGACCGGTATCACATTGGAGAATTGCATTGACCTCAAAAAAAGAATACCGGTGGACGGTCGCTCCCGCTCCGCCGGCCGAGCTCGTCAAACAACTGTCGGACGAGCTGACCATCTCGCCGTCCCTCGTGTCGGTCCTGATCAACCGCGGGATCGATACGTTCGACAAAGCGAAACGCTACTTCCGCCCTTCCATCGACCAGCTGCATGATCCGTTCCTCATGGACGGCATGTACATCGCGGTCGACCGTCTCATCCGTGCGCGCAACAACAACGAGACCATCCTGGTCTACGGCGACTATGATGTGGACGGCACCAACGGCGCCGGCATGCTGTACCTCTATTTCAAGGAGATCGGCTGCAACGTCACCTACTATATCCCCGACCGTCTCACCGAAGGCTACGGCATCTCGCAGCCCGGCGTGGAGTTCGCCAAGAAGGAAGGGGTCACCCTGCTGATCGCCATCGACTGCGGCATCACCGCCCTGGCGCAGGTGGAGTATGCGCGCCAGCTCGGCATCGATGTGATCATCTGCGACCATCACGAACCGGCGGACGAACTGCCGAACGCCGTCGCTATCCTGGACGCCCTGAAACCGAACTGCCGCTATCCGTTCAAGAGCCTCTGCGGCACCGGCGTCGGCTACAAGTACATCCAGGCCATCGCCCGCACGCTCGGCCATGAGGAGAAGATCGAGAAGTACGTCGATTTCGTCTCCCTCGCCACCACGGCGGACATCGTTCCGCTGGTGGATGAGAACCGCATCTTCGTCCGGCTCGGACTGGAACGGATCAACACGCACACACGGCCCGGCATCCGCGCTCTGCTCGAGAGCGCCGGTCTGAAGATCGGGGCGATCACCACCGGACAGATCGTGTTCGCGATGGCGCCGCGCATCAATGCCGTGGGACGGCTCGGGGACGCCAAGCGTGCGGTGGAACTGCTGGTGAGCGATGACTATCAGGATTCCATCAGCTTCGCGCGGGTACTGGAGCAGGAGAATCTGACCCGCCGCAAGATCGACGAAGGGGTTTTCACCGAAGCGCAGAGCCTGGTGGAGGAATACTTCCGCACCTACGGGGACGGAGCGATCGTGATGCACCGCGAACAGTGGCATCCCGGCGTGGTCGGCATCGTTGCCTCGCGCATGGTGGAGAAGTACTACCGTCCGGCCGTGATGCTCACCACCCTGGAAGGGGTCGCGAAAGGTTCCGCCCGGAGCATCGCCGGCGTGAACATCCATCAGGCGCTGAAGATGGTGGAGGACAAACTGCTGCAGTTCGGCGGACACAAGTATGCGGCCGGACTGAGTGTGGACCTGGACCGTGTGGACGAGTTCCGCATTGCGTTCAATGCCGCGATCAAAGGGATGCTCACTGAGGAACTGCTCACCCCGGTGATCCATATCGATACGGAGATCGAACTGTCCGAACTGACGCAGAAGTATCTGCGCATCCTGAAACAGTGCGCCCCGTTCGGTCCGCAGAACATGCGCCCCACCTTCCTCGCCAAAGGGGTCCAGGTGGTCGGAGCCCCGCGGATCGTCGGCAAGGACCATCTGCGGTTCAAGATCCGGAAGAACAATGTGACGTTCGACTGCATCGGGTTCGGACTCGGTTCCATGCTGGAACTGGTCAAGTCCCGCAGCGCGTCCCTGGACCTGGTCTTCTCCATCGATGAGAATGACTTCACCGGAGTGTCCCTCACGCAACTGAAGATCAAAGACCTCAAATGATCATCCTCGGCGTCGATCCCGGAACACTCATCGCCGGTTACGGCGTGATCGAACGGAACGGTGCGGCGCTGACCCTGCTGGATGTGGGGGTCATCCGGAACAGCGGGAGCGATTCCATGCCCTTGCGGCTGAAGCGGATCTATTCTACATTGTGCGGTGTGATCGAGCGGTTCCATCCGGACGAGTTTGCGATCGAAACGGCGTTCTATTCCAAGAATGCCCAATCCGCACTGAAGATCGGTCAGGCCCGCGGGGTCTCGATCCTGGCCGGTGTGAACCATGAGATCCCGGTCTCAGAATACGCTCCCCGCGAGGTGAAGAAGGCGGTCACCGGCAAGGGGGCCGCGTCCAAGGAGCAGGTTCAGTACATGATGATGACCATGCTCAAACTGAAGGAGACCCCGAAGCATTTCGACTCCACGGATGCCCTCGCCGTGGCGGTCTGTCATGCCTTCCGTATCAGTGCGCCGAGGGCCGGCTTCAAGGACTGGAAATCGTACATAGAGGCACATCCGGAACGGATCATCAAGAACAGACGCTGACCTATGATCACCTATCTGAACGGACTGCTGACGAAGAAATCCCCCACCGAAGTGATCATCGAGACCGCGGGGATCGGATATTCGGTGCAGATCTCCCTCTCCACCTACGAACAATTGCCGGAATTGAACGCATCGGTGCAGCTGCTGACGCATCATCACATCCGCGAGGATGCCCAGATGCTGTACGGATTCTTTACCGAGCATGAACGGGAGATCTTCCGGATGCTGCTCGGCGTCTCCGGGATCGGTCCGAAGATGGCGCAGACGATCCTCTCCGGCATTCGTCCGGACGAACTGGCCAGGACGATCACGGTCGGCGCCATCTCCTCCCTGACCGCCATCCCCGGTGTCGGGAAGAAAACAGCAGAACGGATGGTGCTGGAGTTGAAGGACAAAGTGGCGAAGATGGAGGGGGCGGAGAAGATCATCGACCTGCCGAACACCGGCGCGTCGGTCCGTTCCGAAGCGCTGACCGCTTTGGTGTCGCTTGGATTCAGCCGGGAGAAGGCGGAACATTCCCTCCGCAGCGTGCTGAATGAACTGAACGGGAACACGATCACCGTTGAAGAACTGATCAAGAGAGCACTGCAGCACACTTCGAAATGAGGTCATCTGCCGGACGCCATTCCGCCGGTCCGGCACCTTCACCCTCCTTCACATACGAATGTCCGGAAACAGCACCGCCTTCCATCGTACTGATGGAAGGCGGTTTTTTATGACCATTCTTGTTCGACCTGAATCACCCCTTACCGAACCGTAACCGCAGCGAGTTGCCGATCACACTGACCGAGCTGAATGCCATCGCGGCTGCAGCGACCGTTGGACTCAGGAGTCCGAATGCTGCGAGCGGGATGCCGATGACATTATAGATGAACGCCCAGAACAGATTCTGTTTGATCGTCCGGATCGTATCGCGGGAAAGACGGACGGCGCGGACCACAGAGGTGAGATCATGCTTCATCAGGACGACATCGGCTGTTTCCATCGCCACATCGGTCCCGGAGGCCATCGCCATGCTCACATTTGCCTGTGCGAGCGCCGGAGCATCATTGATGCCGTCGCCCACCATTGCCGCGATCCTTCCTTCGGCCTGTTTCGCTTTGATGAACTCCGCCTTCCCTTTCGGCAGCACATTGGCGACGACCTCATCCACTCCCGCCTGACGTGCGACCGCCTGGGCGGTAACGGGATTGTCCCCCGTAAGCATCGCTACATGGATCCCCATTCCCTGCAACGTACGCACCGCTTCGGCGGATGAGGGGCGGATCGTGTCGGCGATCGCGATGATGCCGGCGAGTTTCCGCTGGATCCCGACATAGATGACGGTCTTCCCTTCCTTCTGCAGCTGTTCCACCTGCTCTTTCGCCGCTGCAATGTTCACCAGAGATTCACTCATGATGGAATCCTTGCCGATCACCACGGAACGCCCTTCGACCTTTCCGGTGACACCCGATCCCGGTGCCGCCAGGAATCCTTCTGCTGTTGCGAGTACCGCGCCTTGCGCAGCGGCAGCGGCCACGACCGCCTGTGAGAGCGGATGTTCGGAATGCTGCTCCACGGACGCGGCCAGCCGGAGCATCTCCTGCGCGGTGAAATCATTGAACGGAACGATATCGGTCACGGAAGGCTTGCCGATGGTGATGGTTCCGGTCTTATCCAGCGCGACCATGGTCACCGCACCGGCCCGTTCCAGACTCTCCGCATTCTTGATGAGTACGCCTTCGGACGCACCGCGGCCGGTCCCGACCATGATGGCGGTCGGTGTGGCGAGCCCCAGAGCACAAGGACACGCGATGATCAGCACAGCGATGGAATGGATCATTGCCTGGCTGAATTCCTGTCCAGCCACGAAGTAACCAACTGCGAACGTGACGAGCGCTATTCCGATCACCGCCGGAACAAAGACCGCTGCGATAGAATCAGCGAGCGACTGGATCGGCGCCTTCGATCCCTGCGCATCCTCCACAAGGCGGACGATCTGCGCCAGCATGGTATCACTGCCGACCGCCGTGGCACGGAACTCCACACTGCCGGTCGTGTTAAGCGTCCCGCCGAGCACCCGCTCCCCTGCTGCTTTGGGAACAGGGATGCTCTCGCCGGTCATCATCGATTCATCCACATCGGTCGAACCGCTCAGGATGATCCCGTCGACCGGGACCTTCTCACCGGGGCGGACCTGGATGATGTCGCCCACTGCGACCTCCATGATCGGGACCTCCATGAAAGCATCATCCCGCTTCACGCGGGCGGTCTTCGGCTGGATCGAGAGCAGACCTTTCATCGCATCCGATGCCTTCCGTTTGGCGCGCAGTTCCAGCATCTTGCCGAGCAGGATCAGCGTGATGATCGCTGCAGCGGTATCAAAATAGACATCCATCGTATTGACGGATTCCGGGAACCAGTCCGGAAAGAGCACCAGCAGTGCACTGTAGAGATACGCGACCCCGGTACCGACGGCGACGAGTGTGTTCATATCCGCTTCGAACCGTTTCGCCAGTTTCCATGCTACGGAGAAGAACCGTTTTCCCGAGAGTACCATGACCACAGTGGTCGCGATCAGCAGCAGCGTGTTCATTTCATGCATCCCGATCGGCGAGATCTCCATGAACCAGTCTGTCATGCTGATCATACTCAGGACCATCACCGGTACGGCCAGCACCGCACTGATCGTGAATTCCTTCTTCAGGACCACGTAGGGGTCCTCCCCAGCTGCCGCCGTCTGACCGGTCTCCGGAACGATCAGCGTGTATCCAGCCTTCTCCACCGCCTGTGCCATGGCAAGCGGAGAGGCGACCGCGGCATCGAACCGTACGGTCGCTTTCTCTGTTGCGAGATTCACCGTTGCCTTGTCCACCCCCTCCATCCCTTTCAGCACTTTCTCCACCCGTGCCACGCAGCTGGCGCAGGTCATCCCCTTCACCGGCACTGTGATCGTCTGTATCTTCGTTTCCATAACGTTCCTTCCCGTGGGTTGATCCTGCCGTACCGTTCCCGGTACGGCAGGGAAGCAATTAATGAATGGCCTTCACCGCATAACCGGCCTCTGCGACCGCATTCTGCAGCATCTGGTCCTGGACCGTCGTCTCGTTCACTTCCACTTCCGCGCTGCCGATCTTCACGGACCTGATCGTGACCCCTTCGAGTCTGCCGAGTTCGTTGCGCACGGACATCACACAATGTCCGCAGGTCATTCCTTCGATATCGATCGTTACGTGTTTCATATGCTCTCCTTGAGTGTATGTTCTTGGTTCGTTGGGATAATATACCGTTCGGCCGCCGAACATGTTGTATAGATATCGTAGATTATGTTATAGTATCTTTACTGCAGCTGCAGGTAGACCTGCCATGAGACCGGATCCTTCCCGTAATATCGCTCCAGATAGGCGGAGACCCGTGAGACCATTCCCTGGATGCCCAGTCCCACCGAATAGGAGTCCGTCGCCAACACCCGGTACCGTATCCCTGCCGTATATTGCCGGAGCTGTTCTACCGTGCTCTTTCCATCCGTGAAACCCAGCTCACCCCGCTGTTTCCCGACCGATTCATGCCGTCCATACAGACCGACACTGCCGCTGATAAAGGTCGCTTCTGCCAGGAGACTCCTCACCGGGACATGATGCTCCTCATTCTCTCCCCAGACGACCGAAGAGTGGAGCGAGGACTCCAATCCAAGGTTCATGGAATGGAGCACGGAAGCCGAGAATCTCGCCGCATCATCCCCGTGTCCTTCCGGATCGTTGATCGATCCGTACGAGGCCTGGAGGGCCAGTTGTTTCGTAGGATTGTAGGAGATCCTGCCGCTGTAGGAATCGAAGCGCGGAGCATCGAACGCCCAGCGGTCCTCGTCCGGCTCCCGGCCGGTGAATACCGATCCTTCCATTTTCACATTCCCGATGACCACTCCGATGGTCGATACACCGAAAGTGATATGGGTGGCATCCTGGCCGTGATGGCCGATCGGTGCATCCGGATTGAACTGTGCCGACGGCCTGTGCATGAACGCGGTCGGTCCGAGTGCCGGTTCACCGGGATATCCCAGATACAGATAGAGACCTGCCTCCGGCGATACCGCAACGCTGTAACTGGCGGAGAGTTCGGCGATGACGTCATGGGGATGCTGCCGGTCGGTGAGGGCCTTCCCGTTCCAGGTCTCGCCGCTCTGCAGCAACAGCGGATATCCGTCACCCCCTTCGGTGATCCGGTCAAGACTCACCATTGTGCGGAACGTCAATTGCTGGCCTTCGGCGATGGACCGCTGCGCAGATGCCATGAACCAGTTGGGAGCGCTGAATGCCGACTCCCCGCGACTCCCTCCCTGCGCTGTATACCGCAGAACAAGACTCCCGTGGGTCATCAGCATCCACGGTCCGCTGTGGGACATCGACATCCTGACGGCACTATGGGCGGGGAGCCAGCTGGTCCCGGATCCATCCATCGACATCGGAAGATTCAGGGAAAGGATGCTCGGCATGCCGGTCAGTACCGTCTCCGCTTCTGTCTCCTCCATATGATGGTGATGGTGAGCATCCATCGTTCCCGGCGACTGGGCGGCCAGGATCCCGGCGATGAACAGAACAGTGATGAACAGATATTGTACCATGGGTACCTCCTCGTGTGATGGTATGATGATCACAACTTACGGGATGGGAGGCATCCGTTCCGTACAGATTACGGAGATTGTTGTATAGAATTCCTGAGGCGGGGTGCGGTCAATGCACCCGGTCGATCGGCATGCGGTGGTGGTGATGCGAAGGGGACAACCGTTTGAATTCACTGGGAGTGAATCCGGTGACCGATTTGAATTGTGTGGAGAGGTGCTGCACGCTGCTGTACCTCATCATATACGCGATCTCGCTCAGTGACCGGTCGTCATATCTGATCAGTTCCTTCACCCGTTCGATCTTCTGGCGGATGATGTACTGTTCGATGGTGATGTTCTCGACCGCAGAGAAGAGCACGCTCAGTGAGTGATAGTCCCGTCCCACCGCATCGGCGATGTACTCGGAGTACTTCTTGCGCATCGGTGCTGCGTCATGGTCATGATGCACGAGGCGGATGATGGCGGTCTTGATCTCCTCGATCGTCCGTGCATTCCTGTCCTCGATCAGTTCGAATCCATTCTTCACCAGCATCGCCGAGATGGCCGTGCGCTGCGCCGCCGAAACGGGGCCGCCGATCTGCACCTCCCCCAGCACAACGGTACGTACATCATGTCCCAGTGCTGACAGTTCCTCGCGCACCACACGGATGCACCGGTCGCAGACCATGTTCTTGATGTACAGATGCTCGACGGATGTTCGTTTCTTCTTCATGACCAAACCGGTTCGTGATAGGCGATCGAGGATCCGACCCAGGTCTTGTTCTTGTTGAAATCGACCCCCATCATCCTTCCTTTACTCAGGCGGACGAGGTTCTTCACCAGGATGGGACGGGCGCCCGGCGTCTCTGGCCAGATGTACATCATCCGGACCTCCGCTTTGGCATATCCATCCGGCGTTCTGATCAGGTCCGCATACTCCACCTTCCTCTGCAGCAGGAACTGCGAGCGGTCGGTGAGCGCATCCAGTTTCTCTTTCGTGACGTCGATATCCACACCGAGTCCGGCAAAGGAATACAGCGGTTTCAGCACATACCGGGAAAGATCGTCCGGATACTGCTTCAATTCGCTTACCAGCCGGCATTCCGGGACGTACCGGCTCTTCAGGAACGGTAAGGTATGCTTGCTGATCCTGAAATACCAGTTCGGATGACCGACCCAATGGACATCCAGTTCTTCCGTGAATGAGAACGCGGCAGTGATCCCTTTGCGCTGCAGTTCATCGAAGATCACCCTGTTATAGATACGGCGGATCGGCGTCTCGACTCCGTCCCGATCATAAATCAGACTCCTCCCCCGCTTCTTCACTTTCGTCAGACAAACAGTGCGGATGCCGAGCATCGCTTCGGTCACAGCGAAATCGATCCGCGTCTTCTGCTTCTCCGGTTCGATCTCCAGCAGGATGACATGGGCGGGATCCTCCGTGCCGACAATGACCTGACGGAGCAGTTCGGTGTAGGACTCACGATCATAACCGTTGAATGCTGCGGCGAACGTCGGCGGGATGGAGTAATGCTTCCTGGTGGTGTCATTCAGGAACGCCTGGAATCCGTAGAGCGACGGAAAACCCTGGAGTTCGATCAGCTGCGGAACGAAGGAACCATTGTCATCCCTGCAGATGCCGAAATCGACCTGCAGGAAGACCGGATGCGGTGCTTCGTTCGGCACGGAGCACCCATCCGGGATCGCGGTAGAAGCATGACGTGTGAATTCCGGGGTCTGCAGCTGTGCAACGATCCCCTCTGCTCCCGAGACCAGCTGTCCGGCAAGGTCCCGGGAGAGGAAGATGGGCGTTTCGGCAGAACGGAAATCGGTCGGGTACCGGTAGGTGGTGTTCAGTTCATGCAGGAAGGCACGGAACCGTTCATCGGTGAACTCGGCATTGATACGTTCGCGGATCTCAGGGATCATAGATGGAGTGCCGGACCGGATGATGGATCAAAAATTCTCATAGAGGAATCGTCCCCGTTCCATCACCTGCACACCGTCCATCCAGATGTTGAAGTTCCGTCCCACACAATCGATATGGGTGGTAGAGACCCAGTTCTGTCCGGTATGATCCGCATAGGGATGCCCGAAGGCGATATGGATGCCGGGGAATTTCTCATCCTGCAGGATGTGCCCGATGATGCTTTTCAGAGCGATATTGGTCCCGATGGCGAACTCGCCGACACGGTCGCTGTTCTCATCCGTATGGGTATAATCGAGGAATTCCTTGAGCAGTTCCTTGTTGGAGCACTCCACGGACTTGATACGATTCTCCACGACCTCGATATAGAGCGGATGCGCCTGGATATCACCCCACTTCTGACACAGATAATCACCCACGACGCCGTCCACAACGAACAGTCCGTTGGTGTTGAACGGGGACGTGAAGATCTCCCCGCCCGGGAGGTTCCCCCATTTATCGGGGGAGATGATGCCGCTGGTCTTGAGCCATTTCAGATGGGGTGCGAACTCGGCAGTGAAGTCGGTGCCGGCCGGCGTGGTCGCTTTGATGATGCGTGTCGCCCGGGCCTTCTCCACCAGGCGCTGGCTGATCCTGTCCACTTCGATGAAATCGGCGCACATCCCTTCCATCATGATCTGCTTGTTGATGTTCACCATATGACCATGACGGATCCGGTGCTTGTTCACCACCGAGGTCATCTGGATGCGTGAACCGAGTTCGCCGGTCTGCGTGATGGCGGCGAAGATGCTCGTCTGGGAGGTGGCAAGATCGTCCAGGATCACCTGCGGCATATCCTTGAGCGGCCGATCCGCATAGTCCTCCATGACGAAGACACTGTAGGCGGAGCCGATGCTCTCCACCTCATGGACCAGCGATGCGGCGATCTCCGCACACTCCCTGTCCGTGATGATGGTGATACGTTCTTCGGGTCTCAGCCGAAGACAGTCACGGACGGCATTCCGGGCACCGTTGCTCAGTGCGGTATCGAACGCTATATTGGTGATCTCTGTGCTCACTCACGATCCTTCATTGGTCATTGTTCTGTTCGTTGTCCGTGCCGCTGCTCAGGCCAATCCGAGCGAGGTCTCGCTGACGATGTAATCGACCACGGCATTCATGTCCTTTGTTCTGTTCCAGACCTCCAACTGACGGTCCGCACCCGTGCCGAGCCGGATGATCTCGCGGACGTATTCCACTTCCTTCCGGCTGCCGAGTTCATCGATCTCATCATCCACGAATTCCAGCAGTTCATCCACCAGGTCCGTGAACGGGACCTCGGTCTGCTTGCCGAAATCGATCAGTTTCCCCTGCACGCCGTACCGGGCTGCCCGCCAGCGGTTCTCGTTGAGCAGACGGGTCTTATAGATACGGAAACCCATGTTCTGCTTGTACAATTTGTAGAGCTTTGCCGTGACCGCCTGCATCAGTGCCGCCAGGGCGATGGTCTCGTCCACCCGCATCGGGATGTCGCACACCCGCCACTCCAGCGTATTGAAGAACGGATGCAGCCGGATATCCCACCAGACACGCTTCGGATTGTCGATACAATTGGTCTTGATGAGCAGCTTGATGTAATCCTCATAGTCCGAGAGCGACTCGAACGTGTCCGGGATACCGGTCCGGGGGAACCGCTCGAAGATCTTGATGCGGTATGACTTGAATCCGGTGTTGCTCCCCATCCAGAACGGCGAGTTCGCAGAGAGCGCGAAGATGTGCGGCAGGAAGTAGCGCGCCGTGTTCATCACATGGATGGCGGTCTCACGGTCCGGCATGCCGACATGCACATGCAGACCGAAGATGAGGTTCGCCCGCGCTACCTGCTGCATGTCCTCCACGATCTCGCGGTACCGTTCATGGTCCGTGATCTTCTGAGCATCCCAGCGGGCGAACGGATGCGTCCCCGCCGCAGCGATGCGGAGTCCTTTGTTCCGGGCGAGACCGTCCAGTGCACTGCGGAGCTTCGTCACTTCGCGGCGTGCATCCTGCACATTGGCACAGATCTCCGTGCCGACCTCCACCACGGACTGGTGCATCTCCGGTTTGATGTTCTCGCGGAGGATGACCTTCCCGTCCTCCAGGATCTCCTCGATATGCGAACGGAGATCGCGGGTTACCGGATCGATGATCTGGAATTCCTCCTCGATGCCGAGTGTGAATAATCGGTTGTCCATCAGATCCCCTTGCCGGCAGCGAACGATGTGAGGAACTTCCCCCAACGCAGGTTGTTCTTGCCGGGCTGATGCTGTTTGGCACGGCGGATGGCCATATTGGCCGCAGCTTCCACGATCCAGTCGAAATTCTCCTGTCCGACGGAATGGATATCCGCATCGGGCGCCGGATTGCAGAAATCGATTGCATACGGAACACCATCCCGCACTGCGAACTCCACCGTATTGAAATCGTAACCAAGGTATTCATTCAGCGCAAGCACGCCGGCATGCACCGTGTCGAGGATCTTCTGCTGCACCGGCGGTCCGTTCTTCACATACCGCAGATGGTGCGGGTTGCGCGGTTCGTACTGCATGATGTGGACGTCACGGCAGTCGATGCTGTAACAGCGGAAGTATTCCGTGAACGTGATCTCCTCCTGCAGCATCATCACCAGCTGACCGGTCTCATTGTACGCTTTGAAGAACTCATCCACCGTGGAGACCTTGTAGACATTCTTCCATCCGCCGCCGGCGAACGGTTTGAAATAGGCCGGGAAGCCGATATAGGCGAAGATCGCTTCCCAATCGAGCGGATAGGCGAGATTCCGCATCGACCGTTCGTTCGTATCGGGCGGATGCTGATTGGAAGGAAGGATGACCGTCTTCGGCACCGCAACACCGATCTTGGTGGCGAGACAATTGTTGAAGAACTTCTCATCCGCACTCCACCAGAACGGATTGTTGATCACAGCCGTTCCGTTGAGTGCGGCATTCTTGAGGTACGCACGGTAAAAGGGGATGTCCTGCGAGATACGGTCGATGATCACCGCATATTCGGTCGGCTCCCCCTGCACGACCTTATCGATCGTCACGGCTTCCGCGACGATCCCGCTTTCCTTCTTCGCATTCACCCGCTCGATGAACGCCGGCGGGAATGTGTTCTCTTGCCCGAACAGGATTCCGATCTTTTTCATAAGTCCCCTTCTATGAAAACGCTTCACGAATATAGCAATTAATTCGAAATCATCAAATTTGCGTTGTTTAGGGGGAAATCTTTCATTATGATTCATTATCACCCATCGAAAATGACCATGAAATCCCTCACTCTTCTGTTCGTTGCCCTTACCCTCACCCTCCAAGCACAGGTCACCGTTGCGGAGGATAGCCTGGTCTCCGCCTCACTGAATTCCATCTCCCGCTACATCGTTGTGCTGCCTGACGGCTATCAGAAAGGTCAGGAGCGGTATCCGGTGCTCTATCTGCTGCATGGATTGGGCGGCAGTTACCGGAACTGGACGGAGAAGACAGGACTGGTGAAATATGCGAAGGATCATCGCATGATCATCGTGATGCCGGACGCCGGAGACGGATGGTATTCCAATTCCCCGCTGGTGCCGAATGCGCGGTACGAGGACCATATCATGAATGATGTCATTCCGAATGTGGAACAGAAATACCGGACCATCCAGACGAAGTTCCACCGGTCGATCGCCGGCCTCTCCATGGGAGGATACGGTGCCGTGAAACTCGCATTGAAATATCCGGCAAGGTTCTTCTTCGCTGCCGGTATCAGTCCCTCCATGCAGTTCCCCACAGCATTGCTCGACTCCGTGATCGTTGCCCGCTGGTCACGGTCTTCGATCGCCAACCTCCGTTCATTGTTCGGCGACACCCGCACCTCCTTCTGGGATGAGAACGACGTGATGCTGCTGGCATCCCGTGCGAATGGTGCCGCCTTGCCGTACATCTACCTCTCTGCCGGTGCGCAGGATGGCATCCTGGAGATCCCCGGTCAGGCACACGACCTCGCGGGAATCCTCCGTGCCCGGGGAGCAGCGTTCGAGATGCATGAATTGCCGGGCAAGCATGACTGGAGTTTCTGGGATCAGGAGATCAGGATCGTCCTGCAGCGGATATCAGCATTGAACGGGAAGGGACGCTGACCGATGAAGCATCACCATGACCTTCAGCATTCCGACGCTCTGCTCCGTGCGAACATCCGGTTCCTCGGGAATGTCCTCGGCGATGTGATCGCAGAGCAGGAAGGGAAACGGTTCCTGGAACTGGAGGAGTTCATCCGCCGCTCCGCAAAGGAGTACCGGACGAACAAACAGGCCGCCATCCTCGCAGCGTTGCAGCGTAAGTTCAAAAGCATGGACAACAATTCGATGCGGAAACTCGTCCGTGCATTTTCCACCTACTTCCAA
This sequence comes from Bacteroidota bacterium, assembly GCA_013361065.1. GTDB lineage: Bacteria > Bacteroidota > Ignavibacteria > UBA10030 > UBA8401 > UBA8401. The sequence goes on along the minus strand of JABWAK010000054.1, from coordinate 2,108 downwards.
CTGGTGAACATCGCAGAGCAGCACCACCGGCTCCGTCGTCTGCGGGAGCAGAAACAACACGGTACCGCCCACTACCCCCACGGTTCACTCCGCCACACGTTACAGGAAGCGAAACGGAAGAAAGTGACCGCAGCGGAGATGTCCCGGTTCCTGTCACGCCTCTCCATCACACCGGTCTTCACCGCACATCCCACCGAAGCGCTGCGGCGCACGGTGCTGGAGAAGCATTCGCGGATATGGGAGATCCTCGGCGAACTGGACGATCCCTCCCTGCTGCAGACCGAGAAGGATGCGATCACACTCTCCGCCAAACGGAACATCACCAGTCTCTGGCAGACGGAGGAGACACGCAGTTACGACATCACTCCGTTGGACGAGGTGACGAACGGTCTGTACTATTTCAGTCAGGTCCTGCCGAACACCATCCCGGCATTCTATCGTGAGATGGAACAGGCGCTCGCGGCGACCTATCCGACGCTCGCCGGTTCCCTCCCTTCTTTCCTCCGGTTCGGAACATGGATCGGCGGCGACCGCGACGGGAATCCGTTCGTCACTGCCGAGGTCACCTGGGCAGCAGCCAAGCGTCAGTCGCTGATGGCGGTCGATCTCTACCTGCGGCTCCTGGATGAACTGTATATCGTGCGAAGTGAATCAGAGAAGAGTGTGCCGGTGTCCGAACAGCTTGAGAACAGCATCCGGACCGCATTGGAGCACGACGGCGAACATTTCCCGCCCGGCGTCCGGAACACGAGCGAACGGTACCGCACGATGATCGCCCTCGTCTACCGTAAACTGCTGAGGTTCAAGAAGAAACTTGAAGGGACGCTGCCTGCCGGTGAAAAGACCTATGCGACCGCCGCAGAGTTCCTGCAGGACCTCTACCTGATCCGGGAGAGTCTGATCAGGAACAAAGGAGAAGTACTCACCACCGGCACATTGTACGACCTTATCCGGAATGCCGAGACCTTCGGCTTCCATCTTGCCACAATGGACATCCGGCAGCATAAACGGATCCATAACGCCGCCGTTGCCGATCTCCTCAGCCGCCGGTCGATCCCCTATGCCGCCATGTCCGATGCTGAACGGACGGCATGGCTGACCGATGCGATCAAGAATGCACCCACGGTGCCAAAGAACGAAGAAGAATTCGAGGGTTCCACCCGCGAGGTCCTCGCGACCTTCAGAACAGTGAAACGGTGCATCGATGAGATGGGACCGGAGTCGATCCGTTCCTATATCATCAGTATGACCGAATCGGCGGCCGATGTGCTGGAAGTGCTCTATCTGATGACCCTGACAGGACTGCACGATCCTGCGAACGGATACAGTGCACTGGATATCGTCCCGTTGTTCGAAACGATCGGGGACCTCCGCGGATCCACCGCCATCATGGAAGCATTGTATACGAATCCAGTCTACCGCGCCCACCTGGAACGCCGCAGCATGCGCCAGGAGATCATGCTCGGGTATTCGGACAGCAGCAAGGACGGCGGGATCGTCACTTCGCACTGGGAACTCTACACCGCCCAACGGGCATTGTCCAAATGCTCGGCGAAATTCGGGGTGGACTGGATGTTCTTCCATGGGCGCGGCGGAACGGTAGGTCGCGGCGGCGGACCGGAGTTCCAGGCGGTGATGGCACTGAACGGCCGCTCCATCAACGGACGGATCAAGATCACGGAACAGGGCGAGGTGATCTCGCTGAAGTATTCCCATACTGCCATCGCACAGCGGACGATGGAACTCACCACGTCGGCGATGCTGCTAAAGTATTTTGACAAGACGAACCTGCACCGCATCAAAGTGGCGAAACACCCGCAGTGGCTGGAAACGATGTCCGTCGTCTCGGATGCGTGCTTCCGGCACTACCGGTCGGTGGTCTACGATGACCCGGGGTTCGTCCGCTACTACTTCCGCGCCACGCCGCTGCAGGAGATCACGAAGATGAGGATCGGTTCGCGGCCTGCGAAGCGGATGAACACCGAACGGATCGAGGACCTGCGCGCTATTCCCTGGGTCTTCGCCTGGATGCAGAGCCGTCACAATGTGCCGGGCTGGCTCGGTATGGATGCACTCCGTACGGCTCCCCTCCCGGCACTGCAGCAGAT
>JABWAK010000223.1 GCA_013361065.1 Bacteroidota bacterium | reverse complement strand
GAAGAATGGATGGGTTCCCCGCTGCTGCATAGTGGGGGTCCAGCGGATCGTGCCTTGTGCATCGACGGTCATCCCGGCCGGTGAAGAGATCAATCCAAACTGCAATGCATCACCATCAGAATCCGATGCGGCATACGAGAATTGGTACAGTGTATCCTCCACGATGACGGTATCCGGCATGGTGACAAGGAACTGCGGTTTCCGGTTCGTATTCACCACGCTGATGAGCGTGGTATCAAAAACGGATCCGACCGTATCGAATGCACGCACGATGACAGGATACTGACCGGCCTGCTGATACGTCGGAATCCACTTGAGGAGGCCAAGCGAATCGACGGTAAGACCGGCAGGACCGACGGCCAGTGCGAACCTGACCGTATCATTGTCCGGATCGGTGGCCTTATACTGGAACTGATACGGTTTCATCTCCGCGATGAACGGATCGGCCGGAACAGCCGTGAACACCGGCAGGCGGTTCGCTTTGCGTACCGTGATCAGCGCTGTATCTGCGGTGAACGCACCGAACAGATCCCGGACGGTCATTCGGAAGGACGCTGTACCTGTGTCGGCGATCGACGGTGTCCAGGTATAGAGACCGGACATGGAATCCAATGAACTTCCTGCCGGGATGGATGATGCGATGTACCGGACCGCATCGCCATCAGGATCCGTAGCCGCCAGTGTGAACTGGAACGGTACATCCATGACGATCGTTGTGTCCGGCATGCGGATGGTGACGAGCGGTGCGCGGTTGACATTCTGCACCTTCAGTACCACCGACACTGAATCAGCGGCATTTCTCGTATCAGTCGCCCGGATCATGAAGCTATATGTGCCGGAATCGGTATAGGTCGGACTATAGGCCAGTATGCCATTCAGCGAACCGAGGGTCATGCCTACCGGCGGATTCACCAAGCTGTACCGGACGGTGTCCCCTGCATCGGGATCCGAAGCCTGTACGGTGAACTGCAGCGGCTGCATCTCCGCAATGGTCGTATCCTGCAGCACCGAAGTGAACACCGGAGCGACGTTCGGGATCAGACCGAATGCTGCATGGATGGTATGATGTGCGGTCACATTCAGGAACGTGTAGGATGCCATCGTCCCAACGATCACGGAATCGACCTTCACGGTATCGATCCTGTACCCCGGTGCCGGATTCATCGTGAAGACAGCGGAATCCCCATGCAGGACGGTGATATTCCCGGACGGAGTGATGGTGCCATTGGCCGAGGATGTCGCAAGGATCGAGTACTGTTTCTTCACGAACGAAGCAGTGTACGACCTGACACCGATCACCGTGACCGTAATGGTATCCTTTGCAGTGACGGTATCCCCCGTCCAGCCGTTAAAGACATACCCGAACGAGGGTACCGGGACGAATGTCACGCTGGTGCCGTAAGTATACGATGCAGAATCCGGCGTGCGGAGTACCGTACCGTTCACAGCGGTAGTAGTGACCGGATACTTGACCGGACTGAAATACGCATGGATCGAAGACGCGGCGATGACATTGCTGAAGGTATAGAATGTATCGATCACAACCTGTACGCCGTTGACCACCACACTGTCCGTCTGATAATGGACCTGCGGATGGATACTGAAGGTAATGGACGAACCATGCTGAACCAACGTGGTATCGGATGGAGTGATGGTTCCATTCCCATGGCCTGTAGCTACCACAGGGTACTTCTTGATACTGAAATATGCAGCGATCGAATGCGCCGAATCGACGGCAAAGAATGTGAACGCGGGAATGCTGCCTGCATTGACGCCGTCCACAACGACACTATCCGTAATGTGTGCCGAATCCGGAGCGATGGTAAGTGTCAGATCGCTCCCCTGTGCGACAGAGAACGTCCCGGACGGGCTGATCGCTCCGCCGGGTGCGGCCGTTGCCGTGATCGTATGGGTGATCGCAGAGAAGTATGCCGAGATGGTATGCGGCGCCGTAACATTGGTGAACGTATACATCGAATCAGTTCCAATGAGACTGCCGTCCACCAGAACACTGTCGATCCGGTGGTGCAGATCCGCCGTGATGGTGTATGCCAGTGAATCCCCATACGGTACGGTCGACGTGCCAGCAGGCGAGATCGTGCCGTTGCCGACCACCGTCGCCGTGATCAGGAATGTATCCTTCTCAAAGTTCGCCGTCACCGTTCTGGGGGCGAACATCGGCACGACAAGAGGATTCATGCCACTGACCGTATCACCGGACCAACCTGTGAAATGATATCCGGTATCCGGGACGGCGGTCAATGTCACATTGAATCCGTACGGGTAGTGCGTCGAATCCAGCGGTGACCGGGTGACCGTACCGTTGACAGCTCCGGTGATCAGAGGATAATAATCCAAACCGAAATAGGCTTGGAGCGAATGGTTCGCCGTGACATTGGTGAATGTATAGGTACCAACTGCTCCCAGATTGATGCTTCCGTCGACAACGACACTGTCGATATGATATCCGGTACTCGGTATGATGCTGTACATAATAGAATCACCAAACGGCACCTGGACGGCGCCGGGCGGAGTGACCGACCCATTGCCGGATACCGAACCGGTGACCGTGAATTGCTGCACGGAGAAATATGCATCGATCTGATGATCCGCTGTTAACCCGATAAAGGTATACGATGCGATGGAATCGGTGCGCTGACCGTCGACAACGATACTGTCGAGGACCGAGCCGATGGACGGTGCCACGGTATACATGACCGTATCACCATACACGAAGGAAGATGTCCCGGACGGAGAGATGCTCCCGCCCGGCGACGCCTGTGCAGCGATCTGGAAGGTATCGATCGCAAAGACCACATGGACCACGGCATCCGCTGCGATCCCGTCGATACCGTATCCGATCGCCGGTCCGGTGGAGATCCCATTCACGATGAGGTCGGTCACATGATGTCCCGGGGACGGCAGGAATGAGACATCCACGGTATCGCCGTAGGTGAAGAGTGTCGTACCGGTCAGTGTGGTCGTGCCGTTCCCTGCGGTCGTGACCGTTACCGTGAACGTATCGATCGCGAAGAGTGCTTCCAGCGTATGGTCCGCAGTGATATCGTCGAAGAGGTATGTCGGCACCGGTCCCTGACTGATACCGTCCACCAGAACATCCATCAGATGGTGTCCGATATCCGGCGTGAACGTGTAAACAAGACTGTCAGTGAACACCAACGGACGGGAATTCGGCGGGGAGATACTCCCACCCGTCGGAGGAATCACGGTCAGATAGAACGAATCAGGAGCGAAGTACGTCATGATCGTCCGGTCGGAGGTCACATTCAGGAACGTATATCCTGTCACCGGCCCGAGATTGACCATACCGTCGATGACGACACTGTCGATATGGTGATGGGCCGCGGGAATGATATCATAGTGGATGCTGTCGCCATAATTCACCGTCATCGTGAACGGAGGATTATAGCTTCCATTCCCTGAATATGAGGGTGTCACAGTATAAGAACGGATGCTGAAATATGCTGTGATGGAATGGTCGGACGAGATCCCGTTGAAATCATACGAGGAGACCGGACCGACATTGACGCCGTCCACGATCACACTATCGATCTGATGTGCTGCATCGGTGAAGATCGTATAGGTGCTGGTGTCGCCGTAATTCCGGACGACCGAACCGGAGGGAGAGATCGATCCGACACCGACCGTTGAAGCTGACAGGATGAAGGTATCGATGGCAAACACACCTTCGATCGTATGATCTGCAGTGATGTTCTTGAAGGTGTATGTTGCAGCCGGACCGACCGGCGCACCATCTACCAAGATGTCAACAGTGTGGTATCCGGTCGACGGCGTGATCGTATAAACAAGACTGTCGCCATATGCTGCTACGGTCGTATCGGCCGGTGTGACGGTCCCATTCGCAGAGCCGATGGCGATCATGTCGAACAACAGCGGGGAGAAATACGCAGTGACAGAATGCGCAGCTGTTACCGGAGCGAAGGTATATGACGAGATGGAATCAGGCACCGAGTTACCGTCCACCACCAGTGAGTCGAACTGCATCCCCAACGACGGTGTGAAGAAGTACGTTGCCGTATCGCCATGGAGGAAGTTGTTCGGACCGGACGGAATGATGGAACCATTGACCGCGCTGCTGTTGATCGTATACGTATTGACATCGAAGAGCACATCGATCGTGTGGGGAGCAGTCACACCGGCGAATGTATAGTGCATTGTGGAATCGGTATTCACGACTCCGTCCACCGTCACACTGCTGAAATGATACCCGGCATCCGGCGCATAGGTGAAGGTGACGGTATCCAGTACCGTGTAATTCGCGGCCGCGGAAGGAGTGATGGTCCCTCCAATCACCGACGGAGTAACAGCAT